>JAILIC010000013.1 GCA_024695475.1 Treponema sp. | reverse complement strand
TGGTCGATGGATCTCTTTGCCTCCAAAACCAGTCTTAAACAAATAAAGGCCATGCATCGGGTGATTTTCATCGTCTGTAGGAGGTATTCCATAAAAATCATAAACAGGGCAGCCATGTTTTTTTGCATCTTGAATTGCTGTCCACTGTAATAAATATGCTGGCATTATGTTTCGTTTTTTATTGCCTGAGGCACCATATAGATATACTGCTTCTCGTTTACAAAACAGTGTAATAATACCAGCAAGTGGATCTCCTTCATGCTCTGCTAAATACAAAGTAATAACAGGAGCTTCTATGCCATTACTTAGTTGGCTATCACTCAAAGCAAATAAATCTCTGTAATATGATTTAGTATGTATTGCTATACCATCTCTTTCTGCTGTTGTTTTATACAAATCATAATAAGTATCTAAAGCAGAATCAAAAAGAGCATCAGTTTTTGAATAAGCTTTTACAACAACCCCTTTCTTTTGCGCCAAACGAATATTATACCGCCACTTTGACTTCATATTTGAAAGCAAGTCATCAGTACTAGGTGTAATATCCAATAACACTGTATCAGGTGGCTGAATATCTACTTTTGTTTTACGAATACCAGACTCAGTTTGCTTTACTGCTTTATTATATAATGCTCTATCATCACACGTATAAAAATCCAAAGGGATATCATATCGGATACACATAGTATTCTTTGGTACAAAAGAGCGAAGCGCATGAGATAAATCTGTCAATAATCGAGGGTAATCAGTTTTATAAAAATCACTTTCAAGTATGTGTTGTACTGACTGTTCGTTTGTTGCATTTTCAAGAAGTTCTGGTCCCATCGGCACATAAGCCAACGAAAACAATTTTTTAAAACTTCGTACAAGTACTATTAAATTAAATGAAAACGAGGTTACTTTATAAGACGCAACCACATGAAAATATGAGAATGACCAACCATGGTTACGTTTAAAAGTAGCCCAAAAAGGAGACTGTAAAAATCTACTACCAGAATCTTCTAATGAAGAGTCTGGTAGCTTTGTTATTTCAAAGGAAAACAAAGATTAATGTACCTCACTGTTAACGGTTTTCTCCGTTACAATAGGTTTACCATCGGCAATTAAAGCAACTCCAGAAATCTCCGTTTTTTTGTTAACGACATTTATAGCAACCTGACAGAATGTATCAATTGAAATTGAATCTGGCTTTTTAGCAGCTGGATCAGCACCAGAAAGAATAACAGGTGTTCCAGGTGCAGCCCAAGGTGCTTCAAGAACTTCAACACAATCTTTGCCATTTTCATCTTTATAGTCAGCGGCAAGCAACATTCCGTGGCTTTCAATACCTCTCATTTTGCGAGGAGCCAAATTTGCAGCAATAATAACATGTTTACCAAGCAATTGATCAGCAGTAAGATACGGTCTCAAACCACTCTGAATAATACGCTCTGTACCACTACCATCATCCAAAGTTTCAACAAATAATTTATCACCTTCTGGATTGTTTTCAACTTTAAGGATCTTTGCAACTTTTAACTCAATATGAGTATTAAAGTGAGCAACCTGATCTGCTGCCAAAACAGGTTCCTCATGAACAGGCTTGTTCTTTTTTTCAGATTTGGTATCAGCTTGTTTACGATCTTTTTGACTACCAGCAAATTTTTGTCTAAATGCTTCTGTTGTCTTTTTATCAAGAGGTGTAAAGAATACAGAAGTTTCACCAATTTTTGACAGACCTTCCGTATTACCTAAATCAGCCCATGTCAAACCATCAGTATTACCTGCACCACCCAATACAGTGTCAGCAATAGATTTACCCAAGAAAGACATAACTTTCTGAGTGTATTGTGGCATATATGGATGTGCCAAGATCATTAAATCTTTTATGACATAACAAAGATTATGAATCAGTTTTTCAGCGGCCAGAGGATCAGTATTACGGGTCTTCCATGGTTCTCCAGCCTGAAAAGCTTTATTTGCAATATCACTAATTGCAAAAATCTCATGAAATGCATCTTTTAAATCAGCCCATTCCAAATAGTCGGTAATTTTCTGTTCTTTTTCACGAATCTGAGTCCATAAAGCGTCATCTACAGGAGCATCAGGGATTACACCGTCATAATACTTATTAACAAACAATAAGGTTCGATTTACAAGATTACCTAAATTGCCAATCAACTCGCCATTATACTTTTCCTGAAAATCTTTCCATGTAAATTGAGTGTCTTGTTTTTCAGGTCTGTTGTAGAAAATATAAAATCTCCATGCATCAGCAGGAATACCACTTTCTTTTGCATCACTGCCAAAAACACCAATACCTTTTGATTTACTAAATTTACCATCTTCATAGTTCAGATATTCAGTTGAACTCATATGGAATAATTTAGTCCAATCATGGCCACTACCCAACAAGCTTGAAGGGAAAACTACTGTATGGAAAGGAATATTATCTTTACCGATAAACTGGAACAAATCAACGCGAGGTTTGTTTTTACCTTCTTCAGATTCTGATGGCAACCACCAGCTCTTATAGTCAAATGAAGGCTTACCTGCAGCCTTTAACTCATTTGCCAATTGTTTTGTTATAGAAATATATCCAATAGGTGCATCAAACCAGACATAAAAAACCTTATCTTCATAACCAGGTTTTGGGACTGGAATACCCCATTTTAAATCACGTGTAATAGCACGTTCATTTAGTCCATCTCTAATCCATGCCTTTGTCATCTGAATGGCATTTTGAGACCATTTACCCTCGACACTCACCTTTTCCATCCATTTCTGTAATGCTGGAGCAATAGCTGGCAAATCGATATACAAGTGCTTTGTTTCACGAATTTCAGGTGTTGCACCACACGTAGCACAACGAGGAGACTGCAATTCTGTAGGATCCAGTAAAGTACCACAATGCTCACACTGATCACCACGAGCATCTTCATAAGAACATTTTGGACAAGTTCCACGTACAAAGCGATCTGCTAAAAAGCGGTTACAATGAGGACAGAAAAGTTGCTTACTTGCATGCTCTTTTATCAGTCCCTGCTTATCAAGATCCTTGAAAATTTCTTGGGTAACTTCTTCTATTTCTTTGTTACTTGTACGACCAAATTTATCAAAAGCAATATCAAACCATTCATAAATTTCTTTATGGATAGCATAGTAATAATCACATAATTCTCGAGGTGTTTTCTTTTCTTCAAGAGCTTTTGTTTCTGTTGCAGTACCATATTCATCAGTACCACAAATATACAATGTATCATAACCTCGGCTTCTACAAAAACGAGCAAATACATCAGCTGATAACATCTGGATAAGATTACCAAGATGAGGAATATTATTTACATAAGGTAATGCGGAAGTAATAAGACGTCTATTCATAATAGAATGATTATAGTTTTTATTACTCTATTGGTCAATGAAAAGTAAATCGGTGTTACTTAACTTTTCGGTTACGTTTTCTTAA
>JAILIC010000160.1 GCA_024695475.1 Treponema sp. | reverse complement strand
CACATAATTTTACCATATTATCAACAAATTTTGTACGTTTTCTTGTTGATAACATATATTTATTTTTTGTACTCCTTTATGCTTCTTATAAGCATTTGTATTGTCGTATGCAAATTGGAATCTGTTTTAAGTTTGTTTTGTATGCTTTCATATGCATGCATAGCTGTAGTGTGATCTCTTCCACCAAACTCATTGGATATTTCTGGGAATGAATACTCAAGTAATTCTCTGGCAATATATATAGCTATATGACGAGGAACAACAAACTTTTTATCACGTTTTTTGCTTTTTATATCTGAGACAGAAATATTGTATTGATCGGCTACCACTTTTTGTATGGTCTCTATTGTGATATTACCTGACATTGGAGAACTTATCGTATCACGTAATAGTTCCTGAGCAATTTCTATTGTTGGAGTTTTATTAATTAACTCACTATATCCAAGTATTTTCGTAAGTGCTGATTCCAGCTCTCGGACATTAGTGAGCACATTTTTTGCAATATAATCAATAATATCATCCGGAACATATTTATTTTGAGTCTGTAATTTTTTTATCAAAATAGCACGTCTGGTTTCGTAATTTGGCGGTTGCAAATCAATACAAAGACCATTTGAAAATCGTGTTCGTAAACGATCGGTAATACCTTTTAACTCTGTTATAGGTCTATCGCAGGTAAAAACCATTTGCGAAAACTTATCATGGAGAGCATTAAATGTATGGAATAATTCCTCCTGGGTACTCTCTTTTCCTTGTAAAAAGTGAATATCATCCAAAAGTAATACGTCAAGTTTTCTATATTTTGATTTAAACTTTTCTGTTGTTTTAGAAGCAAGCGAAGATATAAATTCATTTGTAAACGACTCTGCTGAGACATAACAGATTTTTACTTTTTCGCCTTTTTCTTTATAGATATAATTACCTATCGATTGCATAAGGTGGGTTTTTCCTAATCCAGAGCCACCATAAAGTAAAATAGGATTATAGACTCTTCCTGGATTTTTAGCTGCTGCCTGAGATGCACTATAGGCATACATACTGTTATCACCAGGAACAAATGTCTCAAAAGTATAATTTTCAAGAAGCTGCGGATGATTAGCTGTTTTTTTAGTATCACTCACAGTTTCAGGTACTGAAAAAGTGGGAACAGGTACTTCTTTTGCCGGTGTTTCTATAGGTTCAGATACAGTTTCTTTTTCTGTAGAACTATCTTCATCAAGTGGTGATATTGAAGAGTGAATGATTTTGCTTTTTAATTGGATATGTTTCTGTCCTGTAAGATTTTGAATTCTTTCTTCAACCTTTTTTACATTACCTTTACTTATCATGGTTTGCCACAAGAATTCAGAAGCAACAGATACAGTTATAGTAGAAATAGTATCTTCTACATATTTCATGTTAAACCAAAGTTTAAACTCTGTTTCTAATCCTTTATTTTTATATTCTGTATGAAGCTGGTCCATGGCATAGTTCCAAACTTCTTCATAATTATGTTCACTCATGCAGCAATTATATAACGCCTTTACTTTTTTCTGCAATATAGATATACTTTTAAAAAGTATACCCACTCTTTTTTTAATTCTAAGTACTTACAATTAAAAAAGATACATTTTTTTGTACAAGGAAAAAAATCATGACTGCTACATATTCTGCCGGTAATATCCAGGTTCTTAAGGGACTGGAAGCGGTACGTAAAAGACCTGGTATGTACATAGGATCTACAGGTCCTATGGGTCTTCATCATCTTGTATATGAAGTTGTTGATAATAGTATAGATGAAGCAATGGCAGGCTTCTGTAATACTATAACAGTAGCACTAGAAAAAGATGATATCTGTCGTGTTGAAGATAATGGTCGTGGTATTCCAGTAGATATGCATCCAACTGAACACATCAGTGCACTAGAACTTGTTCTTACCAGATTACATGCAGGTGGTAAATTTGACAAAGGTTCATATAAAGTATCTGGTGGTCTTCATGGTGTTGGCGTTAGTTGTGTTAATGCTTTGTCAGATTGGATGGAAGCTACCGTAGAACGAGATGGTAATAAATACTTTCAGCGTTATGAAATAGGACAACCAAAAACAAAAGTTGATGTTATCGGTACTTCTGACAGACATGGTACTACCATTCGATGGAAAGCTGATAAAACAATTTTTACTGAAACAACGACCTATAACTACGAAACATTAGCAAATCGTTTACGAGAACTTGCCTTTCTTAACAGCGGTATAACCATCATATTCCGTGATGAGCGTCTTGAAAATCCAAAAGAGTCAGTATTTAAGTTTGAAGGTGGTATAAAGCACTTTGTTACCTATCTTAACGAAGGTAAAAATATAGTTCCTGCTGAGCCTGTCTATATCGAAGGTGAACAGGATGATGTCATTACTGAATTGGCAATGCAATATAATGATGGATATGGAGAATCCATTTCCAGTTATGTAAATGATATAAATACCCATGAAGGTGGTACACATCTTGATGGATTTAAAATAGCACTTACATTTGTTATGAATAAGTTTTTGGAAAAATATCCAAAAATTGCAAAGCGAATTGATAAAGATGAAAAACTGACCGGTGATGATGTTAGAGCTGGTCTTACAGCTGTCATTTCTTTAAAAGTACCAGAGCCTCAATTTGAAGGTCAGACAAAAACAAAACTGGGTAATAGTGAAGTACGTAGTATTGTTGAGTCTTTAGTTAAAGAAAAACTGACCCTCTTTTTTGAGCAGCATCCAGCCGAGTTGGAGCATATTCTTGAAAAGGCAACCGGCGAGGCTGCCGCTCGTATTGCTGCGCGTAAAGCAAAAGATGCAACACGAAAAAAGACTATTGGAGATAGTTTTGGACTCCCTGCTAAATTGTCTGATTGCTCTCTTAAAAATCCTGAGATGTGTGAGCTCTATATCGTAGAGGGTGATTCTGCAGGTGGATCAGCAAAGAAAGGACGTGATGCAAAGACACAGGCAATTCTTCCTCTGTGGGGAAAGATGCTTAATGTCGAAAAAGTACGTCCTGAAAAAGTAATGAATAATGATAAGCTTGAACCAGTTATTGCATCTTTAGGTGCCGGATTTGGTAAAGATTTTAATATAGAAAAACTTCGCTATCATAAGATTATCATCATGGCTGATGCTGATGTTGATGGTAGTCATATTAGAACTTTGTTACTTACTTTCTTCTTCCGTTATATGCCAGAAGTTATAGAAAAAGGCTATGTTTATTTGGCAATGCCTCCCTTGTTTAGGGTGCAACTTGGAAAGAATAAACCGGTCTATGTTTATTCTGATGAAGAACGAGATAAAGAACTTGAAAAACTCGGTGAAAACCGTGCAAAAGCAACAGTTCAGCGCTATAAGGGTCTTGGTGAAATGGACGGTAAACAGCTCTGGGATACAACAATGAATCCTGAAGTACGAAAGATGCGTGTTGTTACTATACCTGACGCGGTAGCTGCAGATAAGATTTTTACTGTCTGTATGGGTGAAGAAGTTGAACCAAGACGAAAGTTCATTGAAGAAAATGCAATCTATGCAAATCTCGATGTGTAATGGAGCAAGAAAATCATGGAAGAAATAAAAACACCTGAGGGTGGTACACTTATAAAAATTCCTATTGAAGAGGAAGTAAAACAGGCATATATCGATTATTCTATGTCTGTTATCGTAAGCCGTGCATTACCTGATGTCCGAGATGGTTTAAAGCCTGTTCATCGACGTATTATTTATTCAATGAATAAGCTTAATCTTCGTAGTGGTGGACAGCCACGTAAATGTGCTACCATTGTCGGTGATGTACTTGGTCATTACCATCCACACGGAGATGCTTCTGTTTATGATGCACTTGTTCGTTTGGGTCAAGATTTTTCCCAGAGATATACCATAGTATATGCTGGTGGTAACTTCGGTACGATTGGTGGCGATCCTGCTGCTGCATATCGTTATACCGAATCTAAGATGGAAAAAATTGCTGAAGAAATGGTTGCTGATATCGAAAAAGAAACAGTCGATATGGTGCCAAACTTCGATGATACTACCACAGAGCCATCGGTTCTTCCTACTCGATTTCCATTTTTGTTGTGTAATGGTACAACCGGTATTGCTGTCGGTATGGCAACAAATATGCCACCACATAATTTACGTGAAGTGGCAGCTGCTATCGGTGCATATATTGATAATCCAGAAATTTCTATTGATGAACTGTGTACCCATATAAAAGGACCTGACTTTCCTACAGGTGGTATTATTTATGGTAATGCCGGCATTAAAAAAGCCTATAAGACTGGTCGTGGACGTATTACTATACGTGCAAAGTTTGTAATAGAAACTACAAAAGGTGGTCATGAGTCAATTGTATTTACTGAAGTTCCTTATGGAGTAAATACAACAAACCTTGTTGCTCGCATCAAAGAGCTTGCTCGTGACAAGGTAATCGAAGGTATTTCTGGTGCAAACGATGAGTCTTCTGATAGAACTGGAATGCGTATTGTTATTGATCTTAAAAGAGGAGCAGTAACAAAGCTGGTTCTTAACCAATTATTTGCAAAGACAGAATTACAATCAAATTTTGGTGTTATAAATCTTGCCCTGGTAAAAGGACAGCCTAAGATATTAACGCTTAAAGAACTTATTAAATATTTTGTCGAACATCGTGATGATGTCATTACCCGTCGAACAAAATATGAATTAAAGAAAGCGCTTGAGAGAGCTCATATTTTAGAGGCTCTTATTGTTGCAGTCGATAATATCGATGAAGTAATAAAAATTATTCGAGCAAGTCGCGATACCGAAGAAGCAAAGTTAAATTTGGAAAAACGATTTAACTTTGATGATGTTCAGGCTCAAGCAATTGTAGATATGCAGCTTAAACGTTTAACTCATTTGCAAATTGATGAGTTAAAGAAAGAAATGGCAGAACTCCAGGCCTTGATAGAACATCTACGTGATTTATTGGCTCATCATGAAAAAATCTTGGCACTCATTAAAACTGAGACAAATGAAATAGCTGACAAATATGGTGACAGCCGTAGGACAGATATTATCGCTGATGAAGTAGAAGAAATTAACGTTGAAGATATGATCAAAGAAGAAGACATGGTCATCATGATTTCTAAACTTGGTTATATCAAACGTATCGCAATTACCGCATACAAGCAGCAGAGTAGGGGAGGCAAAGGTAGTGGTAGTGCTAATCTTGTAGAGGGTGATTATATCAACCAGATATTTGTTGCCTCAACACATGATTATCTCATGTTTATCACTAACGAAGGACGAGCCTATTGGGTAAAAGTCCATGAAATTCCTGAATCTGCAAAAGCAAATCGTGGTTCTCATATTAAGAGTTTGCTTGCTGTTAATGCAAATGAAGAAATTACAACAATTGTTTCGTTAAAAGAGTTTAGAGAAGATCAGTATCTTTTAATGGCAACATCAAATGGTTTTGTAAAGAAAACAAATGTATCTGAGTTTAGCAATGCTAAGTTTAGAGGTAAGGTTGCAATTTCATTAGGAGAGGGAGACACTCTTGTAAGTTCTATTCTAACGAACGGTAGTGATGAAATTATGCTTATCACCAGACGTGGACAGGCACTCCGCTTGGCAGAAAAAGATATCCGCCCGATGGGCAGACAGGGTAGGGGAGTTCATGGTCTGAAACTCAAAGAGGGTGATGAACTTTCTGGAGCTATCAGAGTAGAAGATGATGCTGATGTTCTTATCATGACTGAAAAAGGATATGGTAAACGAGTCAAGTTTGAGGAATATCGCGAACATGGCAGAGGCACTGGTGGTCAGCGTATCTTTGGAAAACCAGAAGAGCGTGGAGAAATCATTGGTACTTTGTCAGTAAAAGAATCTGATGAGATCATGTGTATGACCAGTCAAGGTAAGACCTTGCGTGTAAAAGCATCTTCTATTGCAGAGCAGGGTACAGGTGCATCTGGTGTTCATGTAGTAAATATCAATGAGCCAGACTACCTTATTGGTGTAGATAGAGTAGCAAATGACACTTCAAAAGAGGAATAACTTATTAT
>JAILIC010000111.1 GCA_024695475.1 Treponema sp. | reverse complement strand
CTGTATTGATCATATTCCTAATCCAGAAGCAGCAATTGAAAAAATATATACCTATATAAAGACTCACGACAAAATTGTTGGATTAAACGCAGCTGGTATTACATTAACTGATATAGACATATCAGGCAAACGTTTTTATGGCTGTAACTTTCAATATTGCAAAATGATAAATATACACTCAGAAGGTATACGTACCCGACTCTGCCTGTTTGACTTTTCAACATTCAGCGACTGCAATCTGCTCAAATGTAACATGCAGTTTTCTTCGTTTGCTGGATGCACCTTTTCGCATATTCTTTTTACTGGCAGCGATATGGTATCCAATAATTTCTGCGGAATTGAGGCATATCAGTCATCATTTGATGATTCTGACTTATACAATTCCAGATTTATCAGAGCAAAATTGATTGATACCTCATTTAGAAACTGCAACGTAAAAAAGACTATCTTTAACGAATTGGAACAGCAGAACGTTTCATTTAAAATGTCAAATATCAGAGAAGCAGAGTTTGACAGAGCCGGTAGCGAACTATTTCTCAAAGCGGGTGATATAGGAGATATTGGATGAAAATCTATTTTCACTTAAATATTGCAGGCTTTTCAAACAGCTATCTCGTCATGGATGAAAAAACAAAAGAGGCGCTTATTGTTGATCCTGGCAAAATTACTGGAGATATTATTGATAAAATAGAAAGTGAAAAGTATGCACTTACCAGTGTGCTCATCACTCATAACCATGCAACACATATCGCAGGTTTAAAGACACTACAAAAAATATATTCCCTCAACATATATGCAGCGGATTGGGAAGTTGCAAAAGAAAACACAACCGTCATAAAAGGAGAAGGCTCTTTTACCGCTTCAGGCTTAGTCATAAACCATATGTCATTGCCAGGGCACTCTTTTGATTCTGTCGTTTACAAAATCGGCAACGTACTTTTTACAGGAGACACCATATACGCAGGGCGTATTGCAACCACCAATAACAAATTTTCAGAACATATTCTTATTTCAAATATACAAAATAAAATCTTCACACAGCGTGATGACACCGTTATTATGCCAGGACACGGTCCCATAACATCAGTCCTAGCAGAAAAACAGTTTAATACGGATTTACTTACCGAGAAACCAGCGAAACCCGACCTGCGGCAAGTCCCCATTGAGTAAATGCATACTCGTTAAGTACTTCAGCAGCCTGTTCATACGCCTGACCATTTGTATATTGAATATAATCGCATAATCCCTTTGCAACCGCAGCCACATGCGGTCGGCGAGAAGCTGTAATAAAATACGGACCAGTCTCACCCAACGGTCGCTGCATCAAATATGCCATAAATTCATTTTGCATCAGATACTCATCAGAAACATCATAATTAAGTAACTGGGCAGTCCAAAATGCTTTCAAAAAAGCTATCGCATCATTTTCTGTAAGCATATATACAGCACTCACCGTATTGCGAAAATCTTCATTACTAAAATAAATGCCATGGTATGCTTCATGAGTAAGTAATACCTGTCGAGTACCAAGCACAGTTTCTTGCGAAACAGAAATTACCGCACCTTCGCCAGCAGTCAATAATCCATCGTTCGCAATCAATACTCCATTTGCAATCAAAATATCTTTTAGAAGATACTCTCTGGCATTGAGAGGAAAATTCTGTTGACTTGCAGCATTAAAGAATGCCGCCAAATCGTCAGCCTTGTAATCATGGGCATTGTATCCATGTTTATTTCCCAATTCCTCATCAGTAATCAGCCGACCACGATATCCCTGTTTTTCAACAAAAAAAGCAATTCGTCTAAAAAAATCATCTTGCACAGAGTAATTTACCGTATCAAACAACAATACATGAGGAAACATATTCCATGCAAACAACTCATAATCGTGATTACGCCAGTTTTGACGCTTCCATTTTAATATTAGTCCAGGATCACACACATACGGAGCAACTACCATACCATCTTCACGTGGCAATAAAGCAGCATCGTTTGCAGTCATCAAAACTGAAGATACGGAGTCTCCTCCTGCTACGAGTTGAAATCGAGCAAAAGGCTCAACCAGTGCAGCCACCGGCAATACAACCTGAGTTTGCTTTGGTCCTCTCCGTATCGTAATGGTTTCTCCACCATTTTTAACAACAACTGCCAGTTGACGCTCATACGTACCATAATTACCATCAGCAAGCGGAACAAGCCCAACAGTCAAACGTGGCATAAGGCGTTCAGCAGTATTAGTTGCCGCAAATAACTCTGTTGCTCCAGAAAAGTCAAATGAGGTAGTATCAAAACTGATGCTGCCACCTGCAGACGAGAAGGCAAAAAACTGATAGTCTTTATCCCACCCCATACTGGCATGAGCAATGTGTACACCAGCAATAACAGACTGGTCAATTCCAGACAACCAAAAGCCTACAGGAAGCTGCTTACATCCCAATGAAATAGTTACCTGTTTTTCTAATGCATGTTGATAAAGCGATAAGACATCTGCATTGACTACAGGACGAGAAATTCTATCAGTATGTATCGTATAGTTTTTCGTTATATCATCTTCATATAAAAAACCATAGTTCATCACTTTGCCCGAAAGCTCAGAACGTTTCTTTTCTGACAACGGAGTACATAAAAAAGAAATACATAAAGCAGCACTTCCTTTTTGTTCTATCTCAAGAGACAGTTCCTTTCGTTGCGTATCAGTCAATAAAAAAAATAAACTGTCATGAAACGAGTTGCCCCGGGGAGTCGACAATTGTTGGGCTGGACACGGCAAAAATTGATTATTAATTGTAGAATCAATAAGAAAGCTACTTTTTTTAGGTCTTCGCGAAATAAACAGCGAAAGAACACAAAAAACGAACATCACCAAACATATACCAGCAATCAACAGTCGTCTTTGTTTTTCCATAGCTATACATTACCTCTTATAAGTATAGAACATACTACACGTTTTACATAAAAATCGCTATACTTACGGGCATGTGTGTTTACATTATCCCCCACCCGACACCACTACTCATACTGGCAAAAGAACAAAAAAAAATACTACAGGAATTAAACACACTCTTTTTTGACCGCCATCCAGACATACAAAAAAAATATGGCTGTCTTTTTTTGCCATCCTATCCATTGTGGTGCAAAACCGATATACAGCTTCAGGATACCTCTCTAAAAGAACTACGAGCACAGATAAGCAACTGTCATATACAAGCACCGTTACTGTATAATCAGCACATTGTCTATCCTGTTTCGTATTCAGTACACGAAAAACAGACAACTCAATACATCACTGTTGCCAGCTATAATCATACAATCACAAAAAAACATGATGATATTTTTCAAGACTTTATAAAAAATACCGTCTCTCAACTTTTAACTACCTATCAAGATACTTTTCCATTGCAGTGCAAGATTTTTCAATTAGCACATATAAGCGAAAAAAATCATGTCCTGTATCTAAAAGAATCTGTATGGGTTAAAATAAAATAGCCGTTACCATTAATATTAAATTAAAACTTGCGTCCACTAAACACCGATGGTATACTTATTGTAAGTAGAGGAAGGCTTGATTCTATGCAAACCTGTATAAATTGTAAAGCAGCACTAGAAGATTCGGTTCAGTTTTGTTCTCAATGTGGCACACCTGTTGGAGAACATCAAACATGTCCTCAGTGTAATAAACCACTGCCACTTGCTGCAAAATATTGTATGTATTGTGGCACAAAATTGCCAGAGCAATCAAAAGTTCCAGCCACACAAGAAAAAACCGCAGCTGATCAAACACCTGAAAACCAATCACAGCAAACAGAAAGCCTTCCTGATTTAGATACCGCACTTGCACAAGCTGCAACACAAAACCTTCCTGAAGTATTGGCTAATGTCGAACAACTGTTCTACGAACAAGGAAAAGAAGAAGAAGCTTTAGACATTCTGGAACCATTATACAAAATCATGCCAGAAAATGATCTCGTACTTTCATTGTATATTCCCGTTCTTGCAGAAAATGACCACGACAAAGCGCTTGAATTTCTAGATTCACTACAAAAGGAATGTGTTGCCGCATATACTACCGCAGCTGCAATTGCTATTGAACAAAGAGACTTTGACACCGCTGCAACAAAAATCAATCAGGCGACTCGACAATGGCAAGGTAATTTTTTTGTCATTTACCATGCAGCATTACTAGCATTTGCAAGGTATTATTCAACAGGGGATATCACTTTACTACAAGAAGCCAATACAATCAGTTCCCAGCTTACCCCAAAACCAACAAAACTCGAAAAGTCTTATGCTGTAAAAATAAAAAGCATGATACTTGCGGCAAAGAACAATACACCGTTCAACATTACACCAGAATACTGCAAACAAAACGGCTTATATACCGCATTTACCTGCAAAGATCAAATCAATCCTACAAAGATTGAAATGGTTCCTCTGTCAGGTTCTTTCTATCAAATGGGCAGTGCCGATGACGGTCCAATCCATACAGAGTATCTTACATCCTTCGCCATCGGAAAATATCCAGTAACACAGCGTCTCTACAAACGTATCATGGGCAATAATCCATCAACAATGAAAGGCAACAATCGTCCTGTTGATAGCGTCAGCTGGTATGATTGCATCGTATTCTGCAACCTCTTGAGCATGATGGCACATTTAACCCCATGCTACTCCATAAAAGATGAAACAAATCCAGCAAACTGGGGTTCCATTCCAGAAGAAGACAATGATGCATCATGGGATAATGTAAAATGTAATTCAGAAGCAAACGGATATCGATTGCCAACAGAACCAGAGTGGGAATTTGCGGCAAAAGGCGGTCCGCAACAAGACTTGTTCCTCTTTGCAGGCAGTAACAATATCGATGATATCGCCTGGCATATCAAAAACAGCGATCGTCACACGCACTCAGTTGGTAAAAAACAGCCTAATTCCCTCGGTTTATATGACATGAGCGGCAACATCAGTGAATGGTGCTGGGACTGGTATCGACCATATACACTCAAGCCGCTAAAATCAACCTCAATACCAGTAGATAAGCCATACCGTGTACGGCGTGGTGGTTCTTGGGGTAATTTTGCTTCCGGTTGTTCAGTAACATTCCGCAATTATGGATCACCTGCATTTAGATTCAACAACTATGGATTCCGTCTTTGCATGAGTATCACCGAATAAAGCAGATATACACATATAGTAATTTTTGCTATAGTACACTCATGCTTAAAAATTCTTTTATCACTATTTGTTGCATACTATGCAGTCTTTCATGTGCTCTTATTTTTGCAGAGCCAACATTTTATAGAGAGTCAAAAACAAACGCCTCAAGTGCTCTCAATATAGCATCACAATCGGTATTTACCTCAGCGTATGACCACAGCGTTGATCCCTTATTCTGGAACGATGAGCAGCTTCCTTCAGGAGCCTTATACAGTGGCATAAGCAACAATTTTGTTACTATTAATGGCTTAGGAACATTCGACTCACTGTATCTGTCAGGTCGTTTTTATCAAAAAATATCTAATTATGGAGATTGGCCTCAAAACCTGACAAACCTTTACATCGATACGTTTGCCGGATGCGAAAAAGGCTGGAGCATCAAAGCAAGTTACTATGATTTTTGTTATACAGAAGGCAAAGGTACGATTAGACCTGCCCTTGAGATTGGTAAAACATTTTCAGCCTCACAGATAGGTAATAAACTTCGTTTGTCAGTTCTTGCCGGCTACTGGCAACACTATTACGAATCAAATCTTGTAGACTTACGACAACTTGACGGTCGTGCACAAATCGCATACGGAAAAAACGCTGACAACAGCATTGGTCTTGCGTACACATTCATTTCTTCCTGGGAAGGAACAAATAACATAACTGATGTAAATGACGTACCTGTATATCATAAATTTGAGTTCTGGTATGGTCATATCTGGGCAATTTCAAATACCAGCCGCTTTGGCATTCATCCTACCGGATATGCCATATTCAACGCTATCAACCCAACATATCAATCTAATCTAAACGTCATGTTCGGTTCAAATCAAACAGACTATGGAACCTATAATGTCATTCCTGAATCAGGCAACTTTGAAGGAGCCTTCATGATTCCTTTGGCTATCGGTGTTAAACCATTTGCAAACAATGATGTCATCGAATGTGTATTCTCCATTGGGTTTGGACTGTATTATGCAAACTTTCACCACCTGTATGACACCGCTCCTGGTGGCAACAACAAAAAAGGTTGGGTTCCTGTTACCGGTATTGGTCTCGGTTTAAATCTCGACGTCAATGCTCAATGTAAAGTACAAATAGCTTCACAGTTTATCCGAACACCAAATCATGACAGCTCTACCAGTTATACGGATGCAGAAGGAGACTCTCATAATTTCACCTACAAAGAAAGTGGCTCCAATGGTCTTACCGCTTCAAGTTTAGGCTCAGCACCATTAGCAATCACTTTTATGCTGAAGCTCTAACAAAACACAAGGTAGTTCTATCGTTTATTCAATACATATTTGCGGACAATGATATACAGGGTGTGTAAATATACTGCACCTGAGACCATACATTGCCCGCACCCGTTCAAGGGTTAGTACTTCTTGTACAGAGCCACACACACATGCACCCAAAGGTGGCAACAAAGCTATCTTATCAGCAAACCGAGCTGCCGTATTTACATCATGTATCGAAAGAAGCACCCCTACCCCTTTGGTATGTGCATAGTTTCTTATAAACGAAAGTAAATCAAATTGATACCCAAAATCAAGATTAGCCACTGGTTCATCAAGCAGCAACATATCAGGCTCCTGAGCAAGAGCTCTGGCTATACGTACTTTTTGCCACTCACCACCAGACAATGTAAACACTTTTCGATCGCTTAAAGAACCCAGCGATAAAGCTTCTATAACCCGATCAACAACTTGCCTGTCATAATCACTATAGTAATAGGGAGCCTTTGCAAAACGTCCAGATAATATAATATCCTTAACGGTATAGTTCCACATACATGGCTCATCCTGTATCATATATGCTATATGCTGTGCAATACTGCGACGAGGCAAGGTATGCAACGCTACACCATTAAACGCTGGATAGTGCGTACAAGACTGTATCTGTAAAGCGTCTGGTACAAGCCCCGCAAGAAGAGACAAAAAGGTAGATTTTCCGCTCCCATTAGGACCTGATAAACAAATAAACTCGCCCGACTGCAATTCAAACGAAACATCATGTAAAACTGTCCGTTTTCCATAGCTAGCAGACAGCCCCTCTACTGACAGCCTTGCAGAAACCTTTTTCGTATCGAGTTTATCCATTGCGTATATTCCTATCATGAAAAATCAGCGAAATAAAGAACGGAGCACCTACCAGTGACATTATAATACCTACAGGAAGTTCCGAAGGCCGAATAGCACACCGCGAAACAGTATCCGCACACAATAACAACGTAGCTCCTAAAAGCATAGAAACCGGTATCAACACCGTTCCTTTTACCCCGATGAGCCGACGCACAATATGTGGTGCCACAAGACCAACAAAGCCGATAGTACCACCAGCACAGACAGCGGAAGATGTTGCAAAACAACCTGACAACAAAACGGCAAAACGTAATCGGCCAACAGGTACACCAAGCGAAGACGCAACGACTTCGCCACCATAAAGCATATCAAGTTTTCGACCGCTCATAAGCATGCAAGCAAGCGCTCCCAGTGCAGGAATAAGAATAAAACGGAACTCCATCCACCCTCTGCCACTAAAGCTTCCAAGCATCCACATATACATGCTTTGCAGCTCTGACTGATTAACCGTCAACAAAATAGAAGTCAATGCAGAGTATACCGTTCCCAAGGCGGTACCACAAAGCAGTACCATCACCGTCGCTCCTGGACCTTTGCGATAAAGAGATAAAACGGTTATCAATAGTCCCGCACAAAGCGCACCAGTAAACGCCCCAAATTGCAACAAAGGAATGTACAAAGAAAAAGTACCCAGACAATGGGCAACAACTGCACCAAAAGTTGCACCTGCAGAGATTCCCATAATCCCCGGCTCTGCAAGAGGATTACGAAAATACAACTGAAACACGGCACCAGCACCACCAAGCAACATACCTGCCAACAGTGCCAGTAGAGAGCGCGGTAATCGAATATCAAAAAAGATGAGGGAATAAAAAGGATCTGACTCTTCACCACCAAGCAGTGTCGCTAGAGGAATATCTTCCGCACCCATTACCAATGATACGCAAAATGCACAGAGACAACATACAAAGAGGAGTACAATAATACCAACACTTCGTCGATGTTCACTATTAATCACGGAATTCCTCAGGATGCAACAGCCTTGCAAGTTCCAAGACAGCCTGTCCAACCCGAGGACCCGGTCGTGATGTCTTGTCTGCATCAATAAAATAGACTTTTTTATTTCGTATAGCCGGTATCAGCGCCCAACCAGATCTATTTTTAAGACCTGCAAAAGTTTCTTTTTCCATATCGGGTATAAGAATCACCTCAGGCTTTCTGGCAAGAATTGACTCTTCGCTAATCATAGGATAATCCTGTGCTATATCTGAAAAAATATTATTTCCCCCAGCGGCTGTAAGGATATCATGCATAAATGAAGTCTTTCCGACACTCATGTACGGGGCATTCCATACTTCCCAATATACCGAAGGGCATTGTTTACCAGCAATACGTTTTTGAATATCAGAAACTATACTGGTAATAGAATCCGTCACACATGCAGCATCTGCAACATGGTGCGTAATACAGCCCCAGTCCTGAATCTCATCCAACACCGCCTTGATGGAAGTTGCATAAGACAAATAAACCGCAATGTTATACCGACGTAATTGCTCGACCACATAATCATGCATTCCTAACGTTGCATAGACAACATCAGGTCGGCAAGCAACTATTTTTTCGATACTCAGTGATGAGCGATCAAATCCACCAACACGTACTATCTGAGTAAATTCAGCTGGAACCTCACATAAATCAGTAACACCGACAACAGCTTCCCCTGCACCAATCGCAAAAAGAATCTCTGATGCCGCAGGCGACAAGGATACAACTCGATTGGCCGCCTGTACTTCAAATCGAGATACAAGGGCTGTATTATTTTGGGCAAAGACGCACGTGCTGACGAGCAACAGCAACGTCAGCCATGTGAGACGCACATTCTTTTTATTAAAAATCAACAGGCGCCCCACTCCTTATAATATGCATCAATTGCAGTCTTGAGTTCATCAGTGATAATCGTTTTATCTCCATGGGTATACAGCGCATCAACAACATCTTCCATGGTAACAATAGCCCGTGCCGGAAAACCATACAAATCAGTTATCTCATCAAGAGCACATTTTGTTCCTTTGCCTTTTTCCATACGGTTAAGCGAAACCATCAATCCCACAATAGTGACTGCATCAGGAGTAGATCCCTGTGCTTTTATAATAGGAAATGTCTCTTCAATTGATTTTCCAGATGTTGTAACATCTTCGATAATAACGACACGGTCGCCATCTTTTATCGGACTACCAAGCAAAATGCCCGTATCTCCATGATCCTTTACTTCCTTGCGGTTAGAGCAATACCGTATCTCTTTTCCATATAATTGCTGATATGCAATAACAGTGGCGACACTCAAAGGAATTCCTTTGTAGGCAGGACCAAACAGCACATCAAAATCATCTCCAAAATTCTCATGAATAGCCTGCGCATAATAGCTGCCTAGTTTTGCAAGCTGTCCACCGGTAACATAGGCACCTGCATTCATAAAAAAAGGGGATTTTCTGCCACTTTTTAAAGTAAAATCACCAAACTTAAGCACTTTGCATGCTACCATAAAATCAATAAACTCTTTTTTGTACCCTGTCATATAGTTACTCCTTTTATTTCTTATGCCTATATTGTTTTGATCCATGATGCGACGTTGCCGCCAGCGGTCGAGAAGATGTACCATTACGATACAGCAAGAATATGGCAGGAACCTTACTCAAATCAGGGAGCACTTCCTTCTTCCACTCAGCAACTGTCTTAGTATGGATATATTCCTGGTCAGTCGTAATTCCAGCCGCAATACACACAAGCGTATCCGGTCGGCAAGTACCCAGGATTGTATCCATCATCCGTGCATTACGATACGGTGTTTCAATAAAAAGTTGTGTCTGGCTTTCTTTTTCAGAGCGAGCTTCAAGCGATCGTAATTTATTTGCCCGTTCTTCAGGCTTCGCAGGTAAATACCCGTTAAATGCAAAGCTTTGCCCGCTCAAACCACTTGCCATAACAGCCAATATCATTGATGAGGGACCTACCAAAGGCACTACCTTTATATTTTTCTTTTGTGCAAGTGCTACAATATCAGCACCAGGATCTGCAACCGCAGGACAGCCTGCCTCAGAAATGACGCCCATACTCTGTTCCTGCAACAGTGGATCAAGATAGTTACCGATAGTATTGCGGTTTGTATGTTCATTAAGCTCATAAAAAGTAAGCTCATTTGTATGAATTGAAGGATCTACTCTGCTCAAAAACTTGCAGGCAGTGTTTACGTTTTCGACAATAAAATATTTTATCTGGACAATAATATCATGATTATAAGAAGGAAGTACCTGAGAAAAAGGCGTATTGCCTAATGTCACTGGTATCAAATACAAAGCAGTTTCCATGTATGACTCCATAAAAAACACTACTGGAAAAACTTTATTCATGCAAGTATACTCATGCTTGTATGGCATCAGCATTTTACCGAAAGACAGCAAAGGACATCATCCCCATCGAGCACGAAGTCAGCAGGTATCTGGGATACACAAAAGCAAATCCTCCCGATAACACGGTACACACCATGATACAAGAGGCCATTACACAAATGGGGCTTGTACTACGCCCTCAGGCAGTATACGACACCTTTCCTCTCACCCATACCGGAATACAAACGCTGCAATTTGCAGGACTCAAACTAGACAGTAAAGATTTATCATACAATCTGCAAAACTGTACACATATTGTTATTTTTGCAGCTACCATAGGAGCTCAAGTTGACACCCTCATCAGACGGGCAGTCGCATCAGACAGTGCAAAAGCCGCCATACTTCAGGCTACAGGAGCCATGTATATCGAGTCTTTTTGTGATGATTTTAATGCCATGATAACGCAGGAACAAAAAAATGCAGGGCATAAAACACATCCCCGCTACAGTCCAGGATACGGGGATGTACCATTAGCAGTACAAAAGCATATTTTTTCAGTATTACAATGTACCAGAATTGGGCTATCGCTCATGGATACACTCATCATGTCACCAGAAAAATCAGTCACTGCCTTTATCGGCATTGAATAATTACAGTACTGATCAGACCTGGCTACCGATCCGATCTAAACAGTACGGCATAGCCGACTCCTACAATACCCATACCGCCAACAAGATTTCCTAACAACACGGGAATTTGATTATGAATAAAACCACCGATAGTTAACGATGCACTTTGTATACCATATTCTGCTGCAACCATCATACCGGCAGGAATAAAAAACATGTTTGCAACACAATGCTCAAAACCACACAATACAAACAAAAAGACTGGAACATATAAAGCAAGTATTTTACCTGCTATATCGTCAGCGGCAAATGAAAGCCAAACTGCAATACAGACAAGGATATTGCACATGATGCCTCGCAAAAAAGCATCTTGAAAGCCTAGCACAGCCTTAGTAGTGGCTGTACGTACCATGGCATGAGCCAATTGGTCTGAGAAATACGAAGGAATATGGCTATACACAATGACAAATGCCGTAAACAAGGATCCAATAAGATTACCGATATACACAAGGACAAGGTTACGCAGCATAGCTCTTTTTCGTGCTATCTGCCCGTCGGAATCAGCCACTATTGCAGGAATAATCAAAAGGTTATTGCCAGTAAATAATCCTACCCCACTGATAAGTACCATTGCCAACCCTATCGGGAACACAGATGCACTAAGCATTTTTGCCACCGATTGATCTTGTACACACACTGAACCTATAAGACTACCGATACCACCTAAAGCAATAAACATACCGGCAAAAAAAGAGGACAATAACGTCAAAGAAGTAGACAACTTCATTTTATTATATCCAGCTTTAATATATGCAACACAAATTTCTTTTGACGTTTTCATCATTTTCCCCCATTCTTGCTCATTCAATCGGCAGTTTTCGATTTTCGGTCATAGTACCACTATACTATATAAGGTACATTTCTGTCA
>JAILIC010000089.1 GCA_024695475.1 Treponema sp. | reverse complement strand
GTTTAAAAATATTGTGAAGCAGCTTGAAGTGTTGAAACGTCGATTAACGTGGCAGGCTTGGACACAGGGCGCGTCGGAACTTTCTGAAAATATCCAATATGAAAGCTTATTTCAAGGCTTCAGAATGGTTGGAAGTATTACAAAAGTCGGTACCAGATGCAGAGCATTCAAGGTGGGCCAAAAAGCCACTATTGAATATCTTAATCATTTCGTGCCTGAAGAATACAGGGTGGTGAGTTTTGCTTACAAATCAGACCTTCCATTAAAACAGGCAAAAGAAAAATATCCTGAGTGGTATCAGCGCAGAATTGTTGAAAAGAGGCCACGTGGAACGTGGGTGTGCAATAAAGCTCTGTATGACTGGTGGATCAGAAAAACTATCGCTGAAGCACAGGAAGGACACAGATATTGGTGTGTTCTGACATTGGCGACGTATGCTAAAAAGTGCGGCGTGCCCTTGGAACAGCTTGAAAAAGACGCTTTCGGCTTAATACCGCGTCTTAGTAGTATTGGCAAGGAACCTTTCACGGAAGATGATGTATTAAAGGCTCTTGAGGCTTTCAACGATAGCTATATTACCTATCCTGTCCATACGATTGAGTATCGGACGGGCATACGTATGCCTCAAAATAAACGGAATGGACGTAAACAAGCAAAGCATTTAGAGGGCGCAAGAGCTGTTCGAGACATCAATAACGAGAATTGGCGAGAAGGTAACGGCAGACCTGATAAAGCTGATATTGTCCGAGAATGGCGAAAGAATAACCCTGACGGAAAGAAAATCGACTGCGAAAGAGCAACAGGACTATCACGACATACGATTTTAAAATGGTGGGATAACTGAAAGGGAAGCGACTTCCCGGTTTCCTGCGCCGCAAGGCGCAGGGAAAATTTTTAATTTTCTTGAATCCTGAAAAGATCAGCGCTATTTTCATCTTTGATTTTTTGGATCTTCAAAAAATCCTCGGCTGCTGCAAGTTCTTTAAACTTGCAATAATCAATCCATTCATTAGCAAGTGTGTCATGTATTTGGACAATGTACTTATATTCCATTTCTTTTAATTGTGTGCCTGTTTTGCTCATTTTTCTTCTCCTTTATGCTATGTTGTGAGATAAGACAATCTTAACTCGTATTTACCCACTCATTCAACTCGTACATGCACATTCATTCGGCGACTTCTTTCAGTCACTTTCAAATTTTCGGAAACTGCTACGTATCGCAAATAACTGATGAATGAATTTATTTTCTTTACAGGTTTAGCCAAGCAGACTTTTTTCAGCTTACCTAAACCTGTAAAGAAAGCAAAGCGAGTTGGTAGAGTTATATATACAACAAGCACAGACATGTTATGGAACTTTTGTTCCAAACATGTCTGCTTGCTCAGGCTCACGCCCGAGACCTTGTTGGGTAAACCCAAACCCTTTTCGCTCACTCAAAATGGAAACTCTCTGAGTTTCAAAATTTGCTTTTTTTGATTTTTTAATATATAATAAATTTGTTAATGTTAAAAAGTAAATGTTTAATTTGCGCTTTCAGCGGTCTTTGATAATATTCAAAGGCCGCTTTTTTGCGTCTGAAGTTTTTATTCGAAAACTTCAAATCCCATATTACTTATATGATGTGACACTTAGTTAACGAAAGAAGGGTAAGAAAATCCAATGTAAACCAGTCGCAAGACTGAAGGAACAGGGATGTTTTGCGAGTTTCATTCAGTGTAAAAAACTTGACGCAACCCAAATAATATCGTACTATCAGGGAGTATTTTTATTTATTTTTTCGATAAGGCATTCTTTTGGAATTGCCATCATATCATCTCTGTTCGAGATGATATGTCGTTAGTACAAAATCCCCCAATAAAAAGTAAGATAGTACGAACCTTGTGAGGTTTGCGAACGTATGACAAAAAACGTCATACAAAAAACCGTTTTGAAACGGTAGTTTCAAAACAAAATTTGCTTTGCTGCATAGATTAATAAATCGAGAATTGCAGCAGATCCGAAATTCAAAACAAAATTTTGTTTCGGATCAAAGCCAGGGAAAAAATAACCTGGCATGGAATTTCAATTCCATTTTGTAACTCTGAAATTTATTTTGCCGCCTTTTTTTATCACAAAAAAATTGGCGAGGACGTAAGGCTAGGGCGTCTTGCTTCAAGGATGCAACTAGTCTGTTTATTCGGATAGTATGTCCGAATAAACGGACTACAGGGTATCAAGAAGCATAACTCAGCAGGTGGATGGATACCACCTAACCGGAAAATAGTTGTTTTAAAAAACACAAAGTACGTTAAAAAACCCCGCTAGAGCTCGAAGTACTTCCCTGTGTAATAGGGTAAAGGAAAAGGTTTTAACAAAATTAAGCTCGAAAAATTAAAACTAAAAAACAAAAATAACTGCTGGTAAAGGTACAGGAGGTTTATTTATTATGCGAAAAATTAAACTCAGAAAGCAACTTCAAGACAATATCCGTGACAAATGGAATAAGGGCTATGGTCGCCCTAAACATGAAATCAAAAACATACATAACAGCACGCCTTACATACACTCTGAAAAGACGTACAAGACGTATAAGAGCCAAGTTAACCATTTCTGCGATTGGTGTAAGGAAACAGGCATAAAAGAAGCAGGAGAGGCTTTTAAGCGGATTCCTGAATATATGGAAAGCTTAAAACAGGATGGCAAGAGCGCATGGACGCAATCAACGGCTCTGAATGCTCTTGCAAAGGCTTTTGACTGTACGACTAGGGATATTGACTATAAACTACCACCGAGGCACAGAAGCGACATAAAAAGGTCGAGAGAGGCGGTCACACGTGATGAGCATTTTGATCCTATCAAAAATAAAGACCTTGTAAGGTTCTGTGAGGCAACAGGGTTACGGAGGCGAGAACTTGAAGCGTTGAAAGGTGGCGCATTTCACAAGCTTGAAAATGGCAAATATATTCTGAGAGTTGAAAATGGCAAGGGCGGTAAACATAGAGATGTTGAGATTCTGCGAGAACATAGAGAGTTTGTTATGAAAATGTGCATCCGTGCAGGAAGAACAGGTCTTGTATTTCCAAAAGTACATGATGGCTGTGATTGTCATCATTACAGAGGAAACTATGCTGTTAATTTCTACAGACGGCATGCGAGATCTATAGACGAAGTGCCAAGATCCGAGCGGTATTACTGCAGGGGAGATATGAAAGGAAAAGTTTTTGATAAAAAGGCGATGGCAATAGTGTCTGAAAATCTAGGACATGAGAGGCTTTGTGTTATTGCCTTAAACTATTTGTACCAAGAATAAACGCCTGTTTGTTTTCAAAACACCAAAAAACAGCCCTGTTCCGTTAGGAATTGGGCTGTTTTGCGGTAGCCTGCGCCGCAAGGCGCAGGAAAATTTTTTGATTGAATATAGTATGCAGAAAAAAAGGTAAAATAAAATGTATTGATAATATAACGCCCATATGTTACGCTGAAAAAGGTAAAATAAAATGTATTGATAATATAACGCCCATATATGACCATGATGGAGGCACTATGTTTGATATAGCAGAGGCTCTTGATAGCCTGTATAAAGAAGTGACTTATGATAAGTTTTATGATGATATATTCCCTGCAGGCTCATTTGAGCAGAAGGGTGTGTATGAAGATGGAAAATACAATGGTATTGCCGTGTCTGTAGAGCAAGGAAGTAAAAAAGTCAGAAGATATACTGTTAATGATGATCACGAAATTATAGATGAGCTGGCAGAGTCAGATGATTTTTGCATAATGAGTCCGATTTCGTACGCCGGGAAAAGTCGTAAATCTGAAAATGCTAGATTTATGTACGCGATCGCAATCGATCTTGACGGGGTGAAAGATCCTATCAATTTCAGAGCGATGCTTAAACAATTTAAAAACGGAAAGAGCCTTGCAGATGATGGTGTATATTGGGGTTTGCCAGTCCCTACATATCTAGTGAGCAGTGGCACTGGTATTCATATCTATTATGTTTTTGAAAAACCTATTCCGTTGTTTAAAAATATTGTGAAGCAGCTTGAAGTGTTGAAACGTCGATTAACGTGGCAGGCTTGGACACAGGGCGCGTCGGAACTTTCTGAAAATATCCAATATGAAAGCTTATTTCAAGGCTTCAGAATGGTTGGAAGTATTAC
>JAILIC010000088.1 GCA_024695475.1 Treponema sp. | reverse complement strand
ATAATACTTGGAAATCTTGCCCATGTTTGTTTCAATCTTGGAGATAAAGAAGCTTCATATAAGTATTATAAAATAATGGCTGCTTCTGAAAATCCAGATACAAGCGAGTATGCAAAAAATAAACTAGCAACATATTTTGCTGAATAAAATAATCGATAACCATGCACTTACATGACCTACGGTCTTTTGCGTTTAAAGTGCATGGTTAGGCGGACGTCCGCACTAGGACATGATGGAGAATTTATGTTTAGCTTTAATACTAAAGAGCTGGTGTTTGATAGTGAGTGTAATAAAGAAGTAGTAATAAATAATATATGTAAAGAAAAAGAAATTTCTGATGAACTTAACAGATATCTAGATGGTGATTCAAATATAAATGAGGAGTAGTTTGCAGGAGCTGTCGATTTTGAATTAATAGATTGTAGTATATCTGAAGATGTGATATTCCTTTCTGGGGTTAGTAATCGAAGAATGTTTTTTGCAAAGAACAAAATTGAATTTATAAGTAGAGATAAAGTTATATATAAAAAAGGAATTGGCATCGATTTTAAGTACGCTTTTGTAATTGGAATATTAATTTATGCAATAAAAATATCCTTAATGGGCGCTAAAAAAGGATTAAGTAATTTTGAAATACTTGCAGCTATCTTTTGTGTCGAATTGATAAGTTTATTTCTTTATAACTATTATAAAACAAAAGAAGAAAACAAGGAAATTGATTATCTTATAAGCAAAGTATTGGAAAAGTATAAAAATATATAAATACTTGCTTCTGCTTGTTTTATATCATGGTTAGGATTTATCTTGTATGGGATTATTAGAACACATAACATAGGTTCGTAAACCGCCTGAGGTGAGACTCCACTGGGGACAACCAGTTGTTATGTGGACGCCCGCATTGGGTGCGCTTTAGGAGAAAAAATGAGGAAAAATATATTCATAGTTTTAATATTGTTAATTACAGTAAAAGGATTTTCACAAAAGGGGGGAACAAAAGATTTTATCTTTGTGGAAGGCAATAAAAACCTGGCGAGTTTTTATATTTGTTCCCATGAAGTAACTGAAGCAGAGTATCTTCAAATAATGGAAAACCGTACGGTAGATAGTAAATTGCCTGCAGGTAAGGTCTTATGGAGAGAGGCTATTGCATATTGCAATAAGCGAAGCGAAAAAGAAGGTCTTACTCCTTGTTATAAAGCAAAAGAAAATGACAAATATGAATGTGACTTTACTGTAAACGGTTATCGTCTCCCAACAGATGTAGAATGGGAATATGCGGCTTCTGGTGGAAATAAAAGCAAAGGATATGAATATAGTGGAAGTAACAGCTCTGATGATGTAGCATGGAATGAGCTAAACAGTGACAACACATTTCATGAAGTAATGACAAAAAAGCCAAATGAACTTTCTATTTACGATATGAGCGGAAACGTTTGGGAATGGGTTAATGACTGGGAAAAAGATTTGCCAAAACTCAGAGGTGGAAGTTACTTTAGCGATGGTGGAAATGACTGTCAAACAACTATTTCAGCCTATACGTATGCAGATCCAGATTTTAGGTTCAAGCCTTTTGGTCTTCGTGTTGTTCGTTCAACAATAATTGCAAAAGATAAAGTAATGTCTGCCCAATGTAATTTGAAACTTCGTGCAGAAGAATCAACTGATTCAGAAGTTAAAACAGTTATGCAAGCAGGAACCGCAATGAAAATCCTTGAATTTGGAAAATCAGAAATAATTGATAATATCAGGTCAAATTGGGTAAGAGTTGAAATAATTTCAGGTACAGATAAAGAGGGTAAGACTATCAAAAAGAATACGACTGGCTGGTGTTATGGAGGCTATTTACAATAATATAAATCATTAGGTGTAAAGAGCCTTATGTAAATGATGATATGTTGTAACTTTGTCTGTAAATTTATATAATTCTTACCATTATGGACGATTTAAAGCAACAAATTAAAGACTTAATAATAACATCACTCGAATTAGAAGATATTACCTCTGACAAGATAAAAGATGATGAGCCAATTTTTGGAGATGGTCTTGGGCTTGATTCTATAGATGCACTGGAACTTGGTGTTGCACTTAAAAAAAGATTTGGAGTTACTTTTTCAGAAGACAGTGCAGAAGATAAAAAGCATTTTGCATCAGTAAATGCACTTGCTGCTTTTATTACTTCAGAACAAGCAAAGAAAGGACAATAATAGTATGACTAAAGAAGCTATTTTTGGCAAAATAAAAGAAACATTGATAAGTGTTTTTGAAATTGAAGCCGGTGCAATAACACCAGAGGCAAACTTAGTAACTGATTTAGATTTAGACTCTATAGATGCGGTTGATTTGATTGTAAAGATGAAGGAACTTATTCCAGGAAAAAATATTAATCCTGATTTGTTTAAGACCGTTAAGACAGTGCAAGATGTTGTTGAGGTTTTGTATCCCCTTACTCAAAATTAATGAATAAACTGTTAAAAGTAGTATTATCGGTTACAACTGTATTATATCCTTGTATTGTTTTTTTATTGCTTGTTGTGTTGCAAGTGCCATTAAGAATTTTTTCACTGTGTGTTATGGTTTTGGCATGTGTAACTTTTTTACATGCTACTAATCAAACAATACAATGGAAATTACTAGGCAGTTCGGCGTTGTTTTTGTGCGTTGGACTGCTTTGTTTTTTTACCAATCAATCGATCTTTTTAAAACTCTATCCTGTTGCAGTAAGTATTACTTTTTTAGCAGTATTTGGAAGTACCCTGTATTTTAAACCTTCAATAGTATTTAGATTTGCCTGCTTACAAGATAAAACAATCAAAGGCTCTTGTTATGAGTCTCAAGTACAAAGCTATTGTTATCGTGTAACGGTAGTATGGTGTACGTTCTTTATTATAAATGGAACGGTGGCTGCATATATCACGATATGTTGCTCTGATGCTCTCTGGTCATTATATAATGGTTGTATTTCGTATATACTAATGGGTATACTTTTTATGACTGAGTTTATAATACGCAAGAAGGTTAATAAGCATATGAAAAAAGCATATCCAATATCACAGTTTACTGCTGAGTCACGGTCCGATGATTACATTTTGTGTTATGAAGATACTTGGTCTAAGGGGCGTTATAAGATGTGGTATGATTTTCTTGTCGATACAGCCAAGATGAGATCCGTAATAAATCAATATCAGAGTGATAAATGGATTCTTCATTGTGAAGATTATTGGTATTTTTTGGTCACTTTTGTTGCTTTATTGCAGACGCAAAAACAAATTTTACTGACACAAAATATTGCTCCAGCCTTTATTGATGAAATTCGTGATGGTGATACCCAGTTTATTACAGATCAAGTAATAGATAATTCCATTAGTATTCCACAAGTTTTACAAACAGCTTCTGTCCCAAGTGAACAGGATATAAGAACAACTCCTCATATTGATGCAGAAGAAACACGTATTATCATGTACACATCTGGTAGTACCGGTCATCCTAAAGGTGTCCACCAGCGTATGAAAGAGTTTGAATTAGATAATGCTTTTATTGCTTCAAAGTGGGGAGAAGAATTTACAAAACGTAAATTGGTAACGACAGTAAGTCAGCATCATATTTATGGATTTCTTTTTGGTATAGCATTGCCATTTGGTCTGGGTGTCCCTTTTAGAAGACAACGTATAGAGTTCCCTGAAGAGTTTGAAAAACTGACAGATGAATCCTATATGATTATTGCTGTTCCTGCTTTTCTTAAGCGAACGATAGAAATAGAAGATAAACTGAACATGAAAAGTCCTTTTATTTTTACGTCGGGAGGAGTTCTTTTACCAGAAGTTGCACAAAAAACAGATCAAGTATTTGGCTTTTGGCCGCTTGAAGTATATGGTAGTACCGAAACAAGTGGTATAGCATATCGTCAATCTAAAAATGGATTAGAATGGACGCCGTTTGATAATGCAACTTTATGGCTTAATGAGGATGGCTGCATAGTTATAAAGTCTCCTTATATAAAAGATCCTGCAGGTTTTGCTACAGCCGATCTTGGTGAGTTTTTGCCAGATGGACGATTCCTTTTAAAAGGACGGTCTGATTCCATTGTAAAAATCGAAGAAAAGCGGATTTCTATGACAGAAGTGGAAAACCGTCTTTTAGAAACAGGGCTTATTGCAGATGTTAAAGTGGTTGCTCTCAGTAGCGAGAAACGTCAGTACCTTGCCGCAGCCGTCGTATTAAATGAAAAAGGTAAGCAACAGTTTGCTCAGACAGAAAAATATCTCATAAATAGATATTTTCAAAAGTTTTTGCGTACGTATTTTGAAAATGTCGTATTACCAAAAAAATGGCGTTATGTAGACGCTTTGCCAGTTGATACGCAGGGTAAAAAGCATAAGCTTGAAATTATGGCTTTGTTTACTGCATCAGATGACCATGGTATAAAAGAGGTGCGGCTTATATCTGATCATACAGAGAACGACATACATAGCGTAACGATACAATATACGATAAGTGCATCAAGTGATTATTTTGATGGACATTTTCCTCAGTTTAAGTTATTGCCTGGTGTAGCTCAGTTTGATATTATGCATCATTTTGCAAGGCAGTATTTGGCTATTCCGTATACTGTCTCTCATGCTAAGAGAATAAAGTTTTCGTCTATAGTACAGCCTGATACTACAGTTTTATTGGAAATGAGTTATAACGAACAAATTCGTACGGTTTTGTATAAGGTATACTCTTTAGATAAAAAGACCGTATATGCATCTGGAACTTTTACTGTATGAAACAAGCATTTTTAATACCTGTGTATAGACATGGCGCAACGCTACGCCATGTAGTTGATCAACTTGTACCCTGCAATCTTCCTATTATTATCGTAGATGATGGTAATGATGAAGAGAATAAGGCTTTTATTGCACAAGTGGTAAAAGAGGTGCCACTTTGCCAAGTAGTAACTCTCTCAAAGAATAGTGGTAAGGGTAAAGCTGTTTCTGCAGGTATTATTGCAGCTCATGAACAAAATATTACGCATGTATTGCAAATTGATGCTGATGGGCAACATGATACGTCTCGATGCAGTTTCTTTTTAGAACAGAGTGCTTGCCATCCTGAAGCTCTTATTTGTGGCTATCCCGAATTTGATGAAAGTGTTCCTAGTCATCGTAAAAAAGGACGCCAGTTTGGCAACAAGTGGACACAGATTGTTGCATGGAATCCAGATATAAAAGATAGTATGTGTGGTTTTAGAGTATATCCTGTAGAGCAGCTGTATCACATTATTTGTAAAGCCCATCTTGATTCGTATATGTCATTTGATACTGAGATCCTGGTACGGTTATCTTGGAAAGATGTACCTTTGCTGTTTTATCCTGTTAAAGTGGTGTATCCAAAAAATGGTACGTCAAATTTTCATGTAGTAAAAGATAATATACGCCTTTCTTGGATGTTTACGCGTTTATGTTGTGGTATGCTTTTGCGTGTACCACTGTTATCATACCGGGCATTAAAAAAGCGATTACAGGCATAACGGTATGGCAGAGTCACACTGGACAGAGGAAAAGGAAGTTGGAGGTACGCTCCCATTATTCCTTTTACTGACAATGGTACGGATTTTTCCTTCCTGGTTGCTGCGTTTGATAGCTGCTCCTATTAGTTTTTTCTATTATCTCTTTGTTCCTCGTGCGAGAGAGTTTTGCCGGATCTATCAAAAACAGCTGTATTCATTTTATGTACAACAAGACAAAGTGCCAGTAGTAAAAAGGCTCCATATCTATCGTCAGATTTATGCTTTTGCACTTGCGATAGTTGAAAAAGTGCAAGGATGGAGCGGACATATTTTCTTAAAAAATGTTCATTTTCAAGATGATGATGTACAGAATTTAATTGCAACACTTGAACAAAAAAAAGGCGTATTAGTTATTACTTCGCATTTAGGTAATGTCGAGATGTTACGTAGTCTGATGGGGTATAATAGAACAGCAGTAAACAGAACGTTTCCTGTCATCACGATTGGTAATATTACCTCTACAAAAAAATTTAATGCTGTTTTGGAGCGTATTAATCCACAGTACGACATGACTATGATTACCAGTGAAACAATCGGACCAGGTACCATTATACAGTTGCAGGAAAAACTGGCCTCTGGTGCTATGGTGGTTTTAGCTGGGGATAGGACCAGTGAATCTACACAAAAACGTGTTATCGAACATGATTTTCTGGGAAAAAAGGCGTCATTTCCGTATGGCGTGTATTTGCTTGCAGCATTGTTGCAAGTTCCAGTGTATTTTATTTTTTCATTAAGAAAAAAAGATACATCGCTAGTGTTGGATTATGATATGCACGTACATAAAAGTACGAGTGTTTTTAGTGGTTTACGAAAAGAGCGTGAAACATACATACACGCATTAAATGATGAGTTTGTTACTTATCTTGAAAAATATACGGAAGAGCATCCGTTTCAGTGGTATAATTTTTATAACTTTTGGGCAAAATGATGAATAATACAAAGTATGTAACGACAGAGATTACTTTTCCGATAGAGTTTTATGATGTTGACTCTATGCGTATCGTGTGGCATGGAAACTATGTAAAGTATTTTGAAAAGGCACGCTGTGCTCTTTTAAATGTCATAGGATATAATTATCTTGAAATGGAAAAGAGCGGATATCTTTTTCCTGTTACCGGATTAAAGCTGAAGTATATAAGATCGCTTGAGTTTGGTGATAGCGCTCGGGTACAGGCAATGCTTGTTGAATATGAAAATATGATAAAGATACGTTATGAGATTTATAGTGTTAAGACAGGTTTACTGTGTACTCGAGGTGAGAGTAGCCAGATGTGTATTGATAAAGCAACACATGAAACAAAGTTTGTTTGCCCCAAAGAGTTTATAAAAAAGGTGCAGGCATTACAGGAGAAGCAATGAAAGCGAGTAAGCTGTCTAAAAAGAGTATTCTTTTTTGTTTGTATCTCTGTATTTCTCTTGTTGCACTGTTTGCAAAAGAACATGATTTTACGACAATTTGTGCTTCTTTATCTTCATATTATTATACAACAGGCAGTTTTATTCAGAAAAAAACGATGCCTAAGATACAACGAACCCTTATTTCACGAGGAATATTTGTTGTCAGTAAAAAAGATGGCATAGTATGGGATACGGAAAAGCCGTTTTCTTCGGTAGTGGTAGTATCACCTCGTGGATTGCTGCAAAAAAATAGTATTGGAACCGTTTCTATGGGTGGTCAAAATAATGTAAGCTTTGCCCATATTTATACGACTATTGCCTCTGTTTTTAATGGTGATACCGATACATTACAACAAGCTTTTTTTGTTGAGTTTGAGAGTCAAACAAACGATAAGAGTGCTCAATGGAAAGTAGTTTTAACGCCTAAAGAGAGTAGTATTAAATCATTTATTGACCATCTGGAAGTAGTAGGTTCCTTTACAGATAGCGCTACTATAGATACGGTGTCTTTATATGAAGTCTCTGGTGGTATTATTACATATGAGTTTATCAATCAAATACATCCGGAACAATTAACAGATGAACAGAAAAACTACTTTATGGTTTCGTAATAGCTGGTTTATATTTCATGGTGCTATTGTTATAGCATTATTACTGGGATTTGTACTTAAAACTCCCTATGCGATTACAACCAGTTTATTTGATATTTTACCAGCTTCACATGATATGCATATAGTAGGTAAAGCTGACACTGTATTAAGCAAACGTACGGAACGGAATGTTATTATATTTTCTAAGGCAAGTGACAGAGAAACTGCTAAAAAAGCTGCATTTACATTAGAAAAAGAATTGGCTGCCTGCAGTGGCATAGAGTCTATACAATTAAGCGTGGATAATGATGCAATTGCAGAGTTATCTCAGTTTTTGTTTACCTATCGTTATCAGTTTTTAACAGACCAAGATATACAAAAACTGTCTTCATCTGAACAAGGGTCTGCATATGCAAACGAATTAAGCCGTATGGCATTAGAAACTGCCTATGGAGCTTTTACTCTGACACCTTTGGATTATATCTATGATGATCCTTTTTTATTGACGGAATTGCATACCAAAAGGCTGTTACAAAGTGTTACACAGGGAGTCTCTTCTTTATCATTAATTGATGGTGTGATTACTACTTGTTATGAGGAGAACTGGTATGTCCTACTACGTGTTGTGTTAACACCAAAGGGAGTTTCATTATCGAATAGCGAAAGCGGAATACGGCAGATATACGATTGTGTACGGCGTATTCAGCAAACTGACGAAGGTAAAGACTACTCATTTATTTATTCTGGAGTTCCATTTCATAGTTATGAAAGTTCGTCTTCTGCACAACAAGAAATTCGTATTATATCGATAGTATCACTGAGTTTAGTGGTATTATTATTAGCGTTTCTCTTTCATTCCGGAAAACCTATTGTTTTATCTCTTATAGCTATTTGTATTTCTGCACTGTCTGCTTTAGCAACCTGTCTGGCAGTATTCCATCGTATACATATTTTGACCTTTGTGTTTGGAACAACACTGATAGGTACCTGTCTGGATTATAGCATTCACTTTTTTATGCAGTGGAAGATGAATATAACATTGAATTCTGGAGAGGCAATACGTTCACATCTTTTACGAGGTTTATCTTTATCCTTATTGTCTACAGAAATTTGTTTTATCTTATTGATTATCAGTCCTTTTGCATTGCTTAAGCAGGTAGGGCTTTTTTCATTTATTGGTATTTTAAGCTCATATTTGACCGTTGTTTGTTTATATCCGTTGCTTCCATTGCCTGCAAAACGATTTGATGTTAAACAGATCCCCATAAAGCATGCTCGTAGAGATATCCGTCAATTACTTGGTAGTAGGATGTCGCGATTTGTATTATTAGGTATTTGTTTGTTTTCTGTGATAGTTCTTGTAATCCATCGAAAAGAAGTAACTATTAATAATGATATTACGACTCTCTATACAATGAAGGGATCACTATTAGAGCATGAAAAGCAGGTTGCTGCCCTCATGAGTTATGGGACAAGTGGCTGGTACTACATTGTACAAGGTAATAGTGAACAGGAAGTCCTAGAACAGGAAAAGCTACTGACAGAAAAACTTGATACGTATATGCAAGGAATACCATCAGCATGGTATCTTGCAACAACACAGTTTATTCCTACGGTTAAGCAACAAAAAAGCTCATGGAAAGCATGCGCTGTGTTAATGGATCGCGTTGGTACTCAAATGGAACAGTTTGGCTTTTCATCTGCTGATACGGAATCGGTATATGAGTCGTATATACAATCTCAAAACCGTAGTATTACGATTGGTATGGATACTCCTGAGATTTTTAATCAAGTGCTTTCGTCGGTATATATTGGAGAAATAGAAAATAGATGGTATACGGCTGTTATTCCTCTTCATATGCCTGCCACAGAAACGCTCAAAGCGTTTGCTCAAGAAAATGATCATGTGTTTTTTGTTAATAAAGTAAAAGATATTAGTAGTCAGCTTGATGATATAACAAAACGATTGTGTTTATTGTTGCTTGGTGCGTATGTCATTATAGTGTTCTCTTTCCACTTTTTTTATGATGGAAAGCGTTTGTTGGTTATAGCATCTATTCCTGTGTTTATTGTGTTGGTTACGTTATCAGTACTGACGCTATGCCATATTCCTATTGGATTTTTTTCATTTAATGGTTTGTTGTTGGTTTTTGGGCTGGGAATGGATTATATTGTCTATACGTTTGAGAGTGCGCATAATGCGACAAATCGTTTGACTTCATGTGCCATTGCAGTTTCGTTTATAACGACGGCGTTATCCTTTTGCGCATTGGCAATGAGTACATTTGCTCCGGTACATATTTTTGGTGTAACAGTCAGTGCAGGACTCGTAGCAGCCTATGTATATGTGCTTCTAACAGTTATTTGACAAATTGTAGACTGACAGGTACACTTTTTACGTTTATGTTTAAACAAAATTCTATATTTTTTCTTGTCGTAATATTGTTATGTTCGCTGTGTATATCATGTGTCAGTAATAAAAATACGACAGATGCTATTTTATCATACAACGTACATGTGACAAAAAAGGCTTATTTTACATTAATGCCTCCAGAATATATTGCTGAGTCTATTCCAGATATGGTAATTATGAATGCTGCGTTTCAGAGTCAAAATGTGTCACTGCCGGTATGTGTAAATGCAGATAAAACAGCGCTGTATTTTACATTCCTTAATGAGTTTGGATTATCTCTTGCAGAGCTCTTATATACAGGAATTGCGATAGAGTTTGATTCTAAAATGCAAGCTTTGATGGGTATGATTCCCCCTGAATATATAATTGCTGATTTTCAGTATTGCTATTATGATATTTCGTCTATAGCAAGTCAGCTTGCTCGACAAAAAATTAAAGTAACAGTAGAAAGAAAAGATAACGGTATGTCAGAAATTCGACGCTTTTATAATGGTATGCATAAAAACGCTCCTTGCATAATAGAAATTACTAAAACCGTAGATGCAGTGAGTCATAAACGTACTGTTTGCTTTATCAACAAGGTATTTCAGTATACGTATACCTTAGAGGAGGTTCTTTAATGAACAATATACCTCTGTATATATCTCAACCTGGCTTAATTTGTGGAGCAGGGTTACAGATATCTTCTTTATGGCATTCTCTTATTACTGGGAGTCAAAAAGGAATCTGTGACACGACTGCGGTTGATGGTACTCACTTTTATGTGTGTAAAATTGAAGACCAAGCTTTAAAAACTACAAAGGCTCGTTTTCCGATGCGTATTATCCAGATAGAAAATATGGCATTATCGCAGTTGGGGAGCAACGTAGCTTTAATACGTGAAAAATATGGGGCTGATCGTATAGCGGTGTGTGTTGGTTCTTGTGATAATGGATCAGAACGTTCTATTGCGGCCCATCGTATCTATTTTGAAAAAGGACTTTTTCCGGATTCATATTCACTTGAGGAACAAGGGGCTGATTATGTTGCGACATTTATTGCGGAAAAGTTTAAGCTTACAGGACCTGCAATGACGTTTAGCACAGCTTGTTCATCAAGTGCTACTGCGATAGCTCGGGCAGCTGATATGATACAATCTGGTATAGTAGATGCTGCTATAGTTGGTGGAGTAGATGTCATTTCTGATACGGTTTTATTAGGCTTTAATAGTTTAGAAGCGGTGTCTCATACGATGACAAATCCATTTAGTAAAAATCGTACTGGCATAACATTAGGTGAAGGGGCTGCCTTTTTTATACTTAGTAAAGAAAGGCTTGATTCTGATATTCAGTTATTGGGGTATGGAGAAAGTGCAGATGCACATCATATAACCAGTCCTGATCCAGACGGTACTGGTGCTATTGCCTGTATGACACAAGCATTACGCAGTGCGGGCTTAAAGCCTGAGGATATTGATTATATTAATTTGCATGGTACAGGAACACATTTAAATGATAGTATGGAATCAAAAGCTGTTGATTCTGTTTTTGGATCATATAAAGTACCTGTAAGTACTACAAAGCCGATAACTGGTCATACCCTTGGTGCTGCAGGTGCATTAGAAGTTGCGGTTTGTTTTGCATCGATTGCATATAATGCAGAGAATACATCTTTGGATATACGTCTTCCAGTGCAGGTGTGGGATTTTGACCAAGATGAGAAATTGCCTGATCTTAATTTTGTTACAGAAAATACACGTACTCCATCTGGTAAAGTGAGGTATTGTTTAAGTAATACATTTGCTTTTGGTGGCTGTAATGTTACGTTAGTTATTGGGAGAACAAATGACAGAGACTAGTGTTTTGAAGCTTTTAGAACTTCCAATAGAAAAAGAGCGTCTTGAAAATCTTTTACCTCATAGAGGAAAAATGGTTTTACTTTCACGTATTATAGACTATAGCACTGAAAATAATACGATTAGGGCTGAATACGATATTACAAAAGATTGTCTATTTTATGATGGTGAGCAAAAAAAAGTACCTGCATGGGTATCAATTGAGTTAATAGCGCAGGCTGCGTCAGCTTTGACAGGTATAAAAGGACTTTTATGTCATATGCCACCAAAGGCTGGTTTTTTATTGAGTGTCATGAATTATGAATCTACTATTGCATGCTTTGATCCTGATAAAACGGTACAGATATATACAAGCCAGACGGATCAAGTAAATGATATATGCAAATATACTGGTGAGATTTATATAAAAGATTCACATAAACCAGTGATTACTGCAACAATTTCTGTTATGGAAACAGAGAATATAAAGGATTATATAAAAGAATGAAACAGGTACTTATAACAGGGGCATCTGGGGGCATTGGTAAAGCTTTAGCACTTGCGTGTTCTCGTGCTGGATATTACGTTATTGCTCATTATAATAAAAATCAACAAAAGGCTCAGGCTGTATTAGATGAGATACAGGCATCTGGTGGTAAAGGCGAACTTTTGCAATTTGATATAGCGGATCGTGAAACATGTAAAACGGTATTGGAATCTTATATAGAAAAGGCAGGGAGTTTTTGGGGTGTTATCTGTAATGCTGGTATACATTCTGATAATGCATTCCCTGCAATGCCAGAAGAAGAATGGGATGCTGTAGTACATACAAATCTTGATAGCTTTTACAATGTGTTACATCCTCTTGTCATGCCGATGTGTCGTAAAAAATGTGGACGTATTATTACTATTGCTTCTATCAGTGGCATAATGGGCAATAGAGGGCAGGTCAATTACAGTGCATCAAAGGCAGGTATTATAGGTGCGACAAAGGCTCTTGCAGTTGAGCTGGCAAGTAGATCTATAACAGTAAATTGTATCGCTCCTGGTGTGATTGAAACAGATATGATACAAGATTTGCAAATGGAGTATGTATTACCAACAATACCGATGAAACGTGTCGGTAAACCTGAAGAAGTTGCGTCTTTGGCAGTATTTTTACTATCAGAAGAGGCGTCTTATATAACACGACAAGTTATTTCAGTTAATGGGGGAATGGCATGAGCCAATATGCAAAGCATCGCGTAGTTGTTACAGGTGGTGGCATTGTCAGCCCGCTTGGCTGTGAGTGGCAAACAATATTAGGTAAACTTAAAGCCAAAAAGAACTGTATTGTACATATGGATGAATGGGATAGGTATACCACAATGAATACACGGCTTGCTTGTCCTGTTACCATGGAACTGCCAAAGTTTCCTCGCAAAAAAGTGCGAGGTATGGGACGTGTAGCCCAATTAGCGCTTGTTGCCTGTGAACAGGCACTGACTGAGGCAGGCCTCAAGCAGGATGATGGTCAAGTTATTCAAGAATTGCATAATGGTCGTTGTGGTATTTCGTTTGGTTCATCTATGGGTAGTTTAGCTGCCATTATGGATTTTTATAAAATGCTTGTTGATGGTGATGCTAGTAAAATTAGTGCGACAACGTATATCAGTTCAATGCCACAAACTTGTGCTGCTAATCTGGAAGTATATTATGGTTTGACAGGGCGTTTGATAACAACAAATACCGCATGTACGTCTGGTAGTCAGGCAATAGGCTATGCGTATGAAACCATTGCCTCTGGCAAGCAAGATATTATGATTGCTGGTGGAGCAGAGGAATTAAGTCCTGCTGATGCTGCGGTTTTTGATACGTTATTTGCTACGAGTGTTAAAAATGATACTCCAGAGCTAACACCACGACCATTTGATAAAGATAGAGATGGTCTTGTTATTGGAGAAGGTAGTGGTGTGCTCATTTTAGAGGACTATGAACATGCTGTAAAACGGGGAGCTAAGATTTATGCAGAGATTGCAGGTTTTGGTACCAATGTTGATGGAACGCATATTACTAATCCTAATGCAGCAACAATGTCAGTTGCCATGCAATTGGCAATTGAAGATGCAGAGATTACTGCTGATGATATAGGATACGTAAATGCTCATGCAACATCGACAAAAGCAGGTGATATTGCAGAAACAAATGCAACCTATAGTGTGTTTAAACGTGCTGTGCCTGTTAGTACGGTAAAGAGCTATATAGGGCATACATTAGGTGCCTGTGGTGCGATTGAAGCATGGCTTTCAATTTGTATGATGAATGAGGGCTGGTTTAGTCCTAATATCAATTTGGAGCAAGTAGATCCAGAATGTGCTCCTTTGGACTATATAACTGGTGATGGACGGGCATTACAAGTAGAGTATTGTATGTCTAATAATTTTGCTTTTGGTGGCATTAATACTTCGTTGATCTTTAAAAAGGCAAGAAGTTAATGAGCAGAATTAAAATCCAATACTTGTTCCAGTGTAGTGACAAATTGTTGTAGCCCTTTTTTATCTTCGAGTGTAAACCGACCAAAAGAAGGGCTATCAATGTCCAAAACACCAAATATACTTTCATTATGATGTATAGGAAGTACAATTTCGGAATTTGATGCACTGTCACATGCTATGTGACCGGCAAAAGCATGTACATCATCTACTAATTGTATGGTATTTTTTTGGACAGCAGTTCCACAGACTCCTTTACCAATGGGAATTGAGATGCACGCTACTTTACCTTGAAAGGGTCCAAGGAGCAAACTTCCGTTATTCATTATATAAAAGCCAACCCAATTTATGTCAGATAAAGCCTCATTAAGTAAAGCACTTGCATTTGATAGTACTGGTATGATGGCATGATTTTCGTCAGCCAGTGCCATGAGTTGTTTACATAATAAAGCATAATCTGTCATTGTATTAACACCTTGGTACATATTCTCCGGTTACTTCGTTTGCAGCTTGTGTAAGTGAGCCATTATGTACAAGCTCAATACCATGAGCATATACACTGTCAAAAGCACCGTTGTATTTTTTCTTATCATAAATACCATCGGGATCTTGTGCAATAGTGTTTTTATGCTCATCAAAAATGACAATATCTGCATCAGCACCTGGTAAAAGATTACCTTTGCGTGGCCATAAATTATAAGCTTTTGCTGGTCCGGTGGTAAATTTTGCCACGATATCTTTTCCAAAAAGAGCATACATATTTAAGAAAGAATATGTAATGCCACCGATACCCATTGGTATATCGCAGGTGTACTCATGTTTTTTGAGATCTGGTGTAAAAGGACAATGATCTGTTCCTATCGTCGAGATATAATCGATATTGGCATTAAGTCGGGCCCTATCGATTTCTGGGCGGAGTGGTGGTGTCATAGTATATTTCCAGCCGTCAGCAGATTTATAGACATCACTTGTAAACATAAAGTAATGTGGGCAACTTTCGAGAATGATTTGCTTATTGTGCAGCTCTTCACTATATACTGTTTTGAGGGCATCTACCGTTCGACCGGCACTGACATGTACGATATATAGAAGTCCATTTGCTTCACGGGCAATTTCGGCAAGGGTCATAACAGCAGTACGTTCACAGATGGAAGGTCTGGAGTTTTCATGGTCAGCCAGTGGTATTTTTTTATTTTTCCAAATAAGGTCATCATGCTCGCTATGGCAGACAATACGAGTGTTATAGGTACGGGAGTAACGTAATAAATCGTATATATATCGTTCAAATGTACGGCGATTTGTATCTGAATAGGTAGTAAAAAGCTTGACGGAATTGATACCATAATCAAGCCCGGCTTTGATCATTTTATCTGCACAATCGGTAGGATTTGCGATAGTAGTATGAAAGGCATAATCGGTAATACTTGTTTTAGCAAGCGCACAACGATCTTCAAAGGCTGCTTTCATTTGTGCAGTATTATAAATGACATCTAAGAAATCGATATAGGTAGTGACTCCCCCCAAAACACCAGCAATAGAACCAGTATGAAAATCATTAAAGGAAGTATTTTTTCCTACGGTGAGATGGAAATGAACATGTGGATCAATAAATCCAGGAAGTACCAGTTTATTATGAGCATCAACAAGTTTTTTACAGTCTTCTGAGGCTGTTGAAAGAGCGGCAATTTTGCCATCTTTGATATATACATTTGTGTTTACAAATGAACAACCTGTATACACACTACCATTACAAATTCCGATATCATACATTTTTATATGCTCCTCTACATATAGTATATACCGATATCGAAAAATTTGTTAGGTAATTAAAAAAATATTTAGTCTCTAAAAGTGATTCCTTCTTCTGGAGACATTTTTTCAATGATTGCAAGAGACTCAATACGGAGTCCTCCATCACGGAGAAGCTTGCCACCTTCTTGAAAACCTTTTTCAATAACGATACAGGCACCTTGGATTGTTGAACCTGCTTGTTTACCTAAATCAACCAAACCTGAAAGAGCACTGCCATTTGCTAAAAAATCATCAACTAGTAGTAACTTATCATTTGGTGACAAATAGTTTTTAGAAACGATGACATTATAGTTTTTTGCATGGGTAAAAGAATATACTGAGGTTGTGTAACAATCGTCATTTACATTTCCCGTTTTATTTTTTTTAGCAAAAACGACAGGAACATGTAAGATATGTGCTACAGAACATGCTATAGCTATACCCGAAGATTCAATTGTAAGAACTTTGGTAATAGGAACGCCCTTGTAGAGTCGTACGAATTCCTCTCCAATTTTATCAAGTAAGTCAATATCAATTTGATGATTAAGAAAATTGCCAACTTTAAGTATGTTACCGGCTAAAATTTGACCGTCTTTGCGGATTCTTTCCTTTAATAGTTCCATAGAAAGATATTAAGCAAAAACGATTGTCTAATCAAGTACATGTATACACAAGGAAACTAATTTTCAATTGATTTAATCACCGATATTGTCTATACTTACCAGTATCCAGAAGGGTTATTATATATCGAGGTTTATACATGCCAAAAATCGAAGTTAATGAAAAATTGTTTTTTCGGATGGTCGGTCAAACATACGACTATGATACGTTAGAGAAAAAACTTACCTGTGGTAAGGCTGAACTTGATGAAAAACCTGATATGTCTCAGCCAGAAGATCAGCGTGTTATAAAAATTGAATTGAACGATACAAATCGTCCTGATTTGTGGTCAACTAATGGTGTTGCCCGTCAGTTAAAATTGCATGACGGTGGCAAGATGACAGATTATAGTTATTTTTTGTCAACAAAAGACGAAACAAAAGATTGTGCTAACAGAGTAATTACTGTTGATCCTGAATTAAAGGATATTCGTCCATACATGGTTGCTTTTATTATTTCTGGTAAACCAATCGATGAACCTATGTTACTGGATATTATTCAGACCCAGGAAAAACTCTGCTGGAATTTTGGACGTAAGCGTAAATCTATTTCTATGGGTGTGTACCGTGCAGAAGATGTAGTATTCCCTGCACATTACAAAGCGGTAGATCCTGATAAGACTTCTTTTGTCCCTCTTGCTTGTACGGAACCAATGACTTGCCGTCAGATTTTGACAGAGCATCCAAAAGGAAAAGATTTTGGATGGATTATTAAGGATTGTAAAAAATTCCCATTGCTAACTGATGATACTGGTAATGTATTGTCAATGGCTCCTGTTATAAACAGTGCTTCATTAGGTGCTGTCCAAGTCGGTGATAAAGATTTGATGGTAGAGCTTACTGGCGATAATATGGAGAATTTGATTCTTTCGGCAAATATTGTTGCTTGTGATTTTGCAGATTGTGGATATACTATTCTTCCTGTAAAAGTAGTACATCCTTATGACACAGGTTTTGGTAAAGAAGTTACTACTCCATACTATTTCCAGCAGCCAACAAAGGCTTGGTTAAAAGAAATTAACAAAAAGCTTGGTTCAGAGTTGACTACTCAGGAAGTACTCACGGCTCTTGCTCATATGGGTAATACTACAACAGCTAAGGAAGTTGTTGGTAAAGATAATAGCAAAGATGTCGAGTTTACCTTGTTACCACCTCCATATCGTAACGACTTTTTACATGAAGTAGATGTCATAGAAGATGTAATGATTGGTAAGGGATTGGATTATTTTACTCCTGAGACTCCACATGATTTTACAGTAGGTCGTCTGCTTCCTATTACTCAATTTAGCCGTAAAGCAAAAACGTTAATGGTCGGTCTTGGCTATCAGGAAATGATTTTCAACTATGTTGGTAGCAAGGTTGATTATATTGAAAAGATGAACATATCTGCTGATAAAGTAATAGAGATTGCAAATCCTATGAGCGAAAATTATCAGTTTATTCGCCCATCTATTATTTCTTCATTGCTTAAGGCAGAAAGCAGTTCTGCAAATGCGATGTTCCCTCATAAGATTTTTGAGATTGGTAAAGTAGCATACATTCAAGAAGAAGAAAATACTGGTACTCGTACCAGACAGAATCTTGGTTTTATGACTTGTGCAAATAATGCAAACTTTAATGATGCAGCCAGTGAAGTTTCTGCTCTGTTGTATTATTTGGATCATACTTATGAGGTTAAAGAATCTAATGATCCTCGTTTTATTCCTGGTCGTCAGGCTGCAGTCATGGTAAATGGTAAACAAGTTGGTGTATTTGGTGAGATTCATCCACAGGTACTTTCCAATTGGGCTATTACAACACCATGTGTAGCTGGTGAAATTGATTTGGAAGAATTAATGTAAAGAATATCTATATAGTATTCTTTTCTAAAGGCCGGTACATACCTATTATAGTTAGGTGGTACTGGCTTTTTGCTTTATAGAGGTATGATTATTTATAGTAATGTTTTGATAACTGGAATAGAAGGAAATTCTATGTTACCATAAAAGAGTTGTATGATGGATAAATCGCGTTTCTCTATTGATAAATATAAAAAAGATACTATCAGAGCTATTGATGCTCGTTTTGAAGCTCAAAAAATAGCTTTTTCACCACTAACTTTTCAGGCTGTGAGAGCATTACTTGATTTGGGTATTTTAGATTGTATTAGTGATTCTGGTGAAAATGGTATTGCAGTTTCTGCGTTATGTAAAAAAACGGGGATATCTGAGTATGGAATAAAAGTACTTACTGATATGGCCTTAGGTATGAATATCATAAAACTTGCTCCAGAGAGTAACATAGATGATGTGGATATGGTATTTACCTTAGGAAAAGTTGGTTTCTTTTTATTGAATGATGAATTAACGCGAAGGAATTTTAACTTTTCCAATGATATTTGCTATAAGGGTGCCTATTATTTGAAAGATGCGATTAAATCTGGTAAGCCTGATGGATTGTGTGAGTTTGGTACGCAATGGACTACGATCTATGAAGCTTTAGCATCATTGCCGGAGAAAGCAAAGAAGAGCTGGTTTGATTTTGATCATTTTTACAGTGATATAGCATTTCCAGAAGCGTTGCCAATTGTATTTGTCAATAAACCTAAAAAACTTATTGATATTGGTGGTAATACGGCAAAATGGGCAATAGCGTGCTGTGAGTATGATGCTGATGTAGAGGTTACTATTGTAGATTTGCCAGGTCAAACGGCTGTTGCTCAAAAAAATGCAGAGCAGGCAGGTTTTGCTGAACGTATAAATACTTTTAGCGGTAATATACTATCTTCGACTACTGTTTTACCAAAATCTGCAGATGCAGTATGGATGAGTCAATTTTTGGATTGCTTTAGTCTTCATCAAGTAACAAAAATACTAAAAAAAGTATATGAAGCAGTAACGGATACGTCAGATGTGTATGTATTAGAGCCCTTATGGGATAAGCAGCAGTTTGAAGGAAATGCGTATTCTGTGATGGCAACATCTTTGTATTTTACCTGTATGGCAAATGGAAATAGTAAGATGTATCGTTATGGAGAGCTTGTCCGTGCAATAGAAGATGCTGGTTTTTATTTAAAAACAAGTCATCATAACCTTGGATCACAGGCATATACTTTGTTAGTTTTTCGTAAAAAAAGCTCATAGGAGGAAAGTGTATATGACAGATATATATGTATCACATTTTACTGCATGGGCTCCTGGCTTATCTAATGATAAACAAAAATGGCAGGATTGGGCTTTAGATAAGTGTGCAATTGCCTGTGAACATACGCTTCCTGCTCTTGAATTTACTGACTCTTTATTTAGACGGCGATTGAGCCAGTTATCACGTATGACTATACAGGTAGTACATGATATGGTGGCTGAGTCTCATTGTGATAAAGATATAAATATAGTATTTGCTTCATTTAGAGGTGAACTAAAGAGAGAGTATAGTATAGACTATACCCTTATTGATGAAGCTCGTATTTATCCATCTTCGTTTTCACTTTCAGTATTTAATACCCCTATTGCCATGGCTACTATTTGTGAAAAACTGACTGGTGGGTATAGTGCTGTATATCCATCGCAGATGAACTTTATGTCTGCTCTTTTATCGGCGGTGGCGCCTGTACTGTCTGGTAAAAAAGAAAAAATACTATTTGTATATGGCGATGAGTTTATAATTGATGAATATGCTCTTATGCGACCAAAGGGGGCAGAACCTTTTGCTTTTGCAGTTTTGCTCAGTAAAGAGCCTGGTGATACTAAAAGAGTACATTTTTCATTGGAAGAAGCCTATAAGACACCACAAGAATTCTTAAAGAAGATTATAC
>JAILIC010000006.1 GCA_024695475.1 Treponema sp. | reverse complement strand
GAGGACAAAAAAAGTTCTTTGGACAATAATATCGTATACATGTTTTATCGTAATATGGTATATTTGCTGGAAAATTGAACCCATTCTGAATCCAAAGCTCGAATTCTTAAGGGAGTGGGATTCCAAGTTTTTTTATTAGTTTCTTCACCCATATCTCTCGTTCAGGAGATATGGGTGTTTTGCATCTGAAGATACGGGTGAAAGGTTGAACGTATTGATTCGTTTTGTGAGATGTATTATCATCTTAGTCCATATGCTTATTGTGGTGGTAATCCTGTGAACTATATCGACCCTACGGGAATGGAAGCAGAGCCTCGTTCTACAAGTGATAGACTGGAAATTGTGAAGTTTTATAACTATTTGTGTAATGGCGGCTCTGTTAAAGATTATGATTTTTCCAATTGGTATAATCTAGGCGATGGCGATTGGGAAGGTTGTGTTGATTTTTGGCTTGCCGCAAATTGTGGTGATGTACCTATATATGGTGGTTATACACCTGATGGAAATCATATTCTTTGGGGAAATAAAGAATATGGAGCGAATATGTTGTATAGTCGTTCTTGGTTTACATTCTGTAATTTTATAAATGGTCTTACATATTCACTTCAACCTGCATATTCGCAGTTTACTCCTGAGAGTGACTATAGTTTGGGACTTATTGACGCTTTTGGGGAAAATGCGAATGATATTCGTTTGGGTTGTAATGATAAATTTTATTTTAGAAATTATACCGTTGGTAGGAACAAATACGGTATGCCTAAAATTATTGGAGACAAGAAATTTGTAAGTAACTTAAATTCGAGATTTTTGACACGTGCATCAAGTGCAGTTACTGCGTATTCTCTTTATGTAGGAGCGAAAAATTCTTTTAATGCTTATAAACATGGTGGTCCTAATGCACTTTATAATGCAACTATGCAAGGGGGAAAGTGCGTTGGAAATGTTGTGGGGGCAATGGCAGGTGCACAGATAGGACAGTATGTTGGTGGTGTAATTGGTGCTTGCTTTGGCGGTGCAGGTGCTGTTCCTGGTGCAATTATTGGAAATGTTGTTGGAGGCTGGGTTGGTGGTATGGCTGGTGAATGGGCTGGCGAAACTATAATAAATGGTATTTTCAATTAAAATATTTTTTTAACTTTGCGCCATAGAATTAATTTTCTATGGCGCAATAATAACTAAAAAATGAAAAAACTTGTCTATTTGATTTATTTGTTGAATTTTGGACTTTACTATCCGATGTCAGTCTATAGTAAAGTGTTGAGGGTGATTGCAGATTTCTTTTTTCTAAATTTGCTAAAACTATTTCCCTCTAATGAACAGAGAATTGAACGCTTTAATTCTTGGGAAGACATGAAAGGTGTTCTCAATGAAGAAGTTGATAATTGGAGGTGGTATATATGTTTGGATGTTTTGATCTTGATGACTATATGTATTGATACATTACTGATTTCTGGCTCTACAACCTTTTCGGGGATTTCACTTTGCTTGTCTTTTGCAATGAAACTATATTTGTTTGATTATAAAGATAAGCGAAAAAAAATGTTTTCGGAGATTAAACGTAAAAGTAGAGCACAAAAGCTTGTTCTGATGTTCGTTTCTTACTTTATTGTAATAATGTGCTGGTATTTGGTTATTAAGTTTCGTGATTACTTACCTATAGATGTTCGTTCATTTTTTTCTTGATCTTATTAGAAACATTTTGCGTTCAAGATTTTGAATATGTCTCCTTTTTGCCGCTTTCCGCATCGTAAACACTATGTTTACGGGTGGAGAGTGGCATACTAATTTTGCTACAAAAAGATGAAGCTGTTTTTGCTATAATATCTTTTGCTATATCATTTTTTATTTTTCTGCATCAAAAATCGACTGTTTTGCGACACTTTAACAACTCTCAAACTTCTTCAGAAATTGTAAAAAAAGATGATACTATGTTGTAAAAAAAGATTTGAAAAACTTTTGAAGAAAAAATCCCCCTTTTACAAAAAATGCTTGTATCTGTATAGTTATTAAGTATCTATATAAGCGCTTTTTGAGAAAAAATCCCCCATAAAAAACCAAAATTTTGTTTAATGGGTATTTTATGTGCGATTTGTGCTTGTCTTTCTTGTCATCTTTATTCAAATCAATATGTATTTTTTATTAATTCTTTTTTCATGTGAAATACAATATAAAAGATATCATTTAATTATGATAAGTCTGTTTTTTGTCAATCCCTTCGTTGCAAAGCTGAGATTACAGTGCTTCGAATCGAAAATGTTAAAATGTTAAATTTTTTGTTAAAGTCATTTTTTTTGCCTCAAAAAATAGCAAAAACGTATAAATTTTATTATCTTCAAATGTTCATCTGACGGTGCGCGTCAAGTTTCGAATCCAAAAGGGGGTGAGATAAAATTTTTGACATCAGAAATCGATACTCATCAGCTATGAATTTCGAAGCTGTTACGAAGGTAATACGAAGCGTTGCCGAAGGAGGTGGGGTAGAAAAGTACGTCCAATTCGGCGCACTTTTTTGTTTTTTTATGATAAGGTTTGTTGATCGTATGTTTTTTACGGAAGTAAGGATGAAAAAAAGAGATAGATTAGCTTTTGGCTTAATAAAATAAAACACCCAACTTTACATTTTGTGTAAAATTGGGTGTAAATCTTACAAATCACGGATAATAAAGTGATATGTGCGGAGAGAGAGGGATTCGAACCCCCGGTACCTCTCAGTACGTCGGTTTTCAAGACCGAT
>JAILIC010000172.1 GCA_024695475.1 Treponema sp. | reverse complement strand
TATCCAGCAACTTGATGAAATTCCAGAATTGGACGGATTGGAAACTTATTTACAGGTTTTAATACGAAACACAAAAGAAAATTACCCTGATTACGATTTTACAAAAGGTTCTCCAAAAATTCCTAAGAAAATTCATTATATATGGGTTGGTGGAAAAAAACTTCCAGATGAATTCCAACGTAATATAGATACATGGAAAAAGTATAATCCTGACTATGAAATAATACGTTGGGACGAATCAAATTACGATTTTAATAAATGTGATTATGTCAGAGAGGCTTATGAAAGTAAGTCATGGGGGTTTGTTCCTAATTTTGCCCGATTAGATATAATTTGGCAAAATGGTGGTATTTATCTTGATACTGATGTTGAGGTCGTACAAAACTTTGATGTACTTCTTAATGATCAAGCGTTTTTGTGTATGGGAACAACAGATAGAGTTAATAATGGTTGTGGTTTTGGAGCTGTACCGCATCACCCAATGATAAAAGAGTTAAAGAAAGTATTCGAAAAAGAACATTTTATCGTTAATGGCAAGCCTGGAAGAAAACCTTGTCATACTTTTTTACATCCAATATTACGTAAATATGGGTTCCAGATAAATAATAATTATCAAAATATTAATGGAACTGTTTTATACCCAAAAGAAGTTATGTCACCTTTGTCCATACAAGGTATGCCAAATTTTCTATCTGATAAAACTGTATCTATACATAAAGAAGAAGGTACATGGAAAAATGAAAAAGAGAAAAGTGGAATTTTAAAACTTCAAAATCTAATAGAAAAAAGAATTGTCACTTACATGAATTAATGAAATAGGAATAATTCTGGAATTTCATCAAGTTGCTGGATAATCTCTGCAGCATAATAGGGCGTTGCAATCATTAAAACTGATTTTTTAATTGTATAGTGAGTGACTATTTTGATAAATTCAGGTACTCCAACAACAGATACTAATTTACCACGATGTTCTATTTTCTTTCCCCATAAAGACTGATTATTATCAACAATTGCAACCAGATCTGTTTCAGAAAAATAGATATCAATACAACTTTCCAGAGCCTTTCCAGCCCCAAACACGAAAACTCGCTTTTCTTTTAATAAACTCTTGAATAAATTAGTTCCTGTATTTTTTAACAATAACATAAACTTTACCCTTCAAACTGTACAGCTAGATTATAATTAGCATCATTTAATTTATCTTTTGTATGAGAATCAAAAGACTGAAAAACACTTTTGGGTATAAGCGTTTTTTCATCATGTACTGAAAAATAGTCAATAGAATTAGAAAAAATATCACAAACAGCATACGTATTATGATGATACATATTTAAAGCAATTCTATGAGTCCCATCAATAACTAAATTATTTTCCAGAATAGACGAAGGACAAGTTTGATTATATCCTTGCTTATCATAACTCTCAATCAATTTTATAAACTGATGTAATCTTTTTTCCGCGGAATCTAGAGATTGGAACAAAGATAAGCATTTAAGATAAATATCAAATCCATAAGAGTTTTTGCCATAAAATTGTTCTATAGCAAGATATCTAAAAGCAAATAGATAATAATCTTTATTGGCAATCCAGATATTTTTTAAGGGTACCTGTATTTTTTGTAATACAGGATTTCCACACATCATACGCCATAAAAATGGATAAATCCAAACAAAATTGGTAAAACCTTTTTTTTGCAAAAGTGTTATTATCTCATCTTTACTTGACTCATGTACAGCAATACAAATAAGTTCAGACTTTGAATTTAAGCTGTCAATAGTTTTTACTTCAACGCCTTCATAACTTATATTGACCGCATTCGTTACAACAAAGTTTTTTACATATTTAAAAAAATCTAATTTTTTTAAGCATGTCACAAAACGTTTTGCTACATAACCTGTACCATAGATGTTTATTCCATTAAGCTTTATTGCAGAATACAAATCATTCAATGTATTGAAATTTACCCCTTCTTCAGTCTTCATGAAAGTATCAAGCTACCTATTTTTTCAATAATCATATCAGAAAGTTTTGTACTTGCATTTCCATCAAAGATAAGTCCTAGCTCTGCATAAAACTTATCGAGCTTTTGGTCGTATTCGGCTTTGTTGAAGTTGCGGATATCATCAAAAAGCTGTTCGTTATTATATGCCAGTGTAAACGGCAATTTTACATCAAACATCGGTGTAATATCTTTGTTATTGCCGATATTGTGCCGTTCATCAGTGGCAAGATTCCACATGAGCTGACCGCGATCTTTTGCATATTTCAGTACGTCATCTGCATACAAAAACACAGGAATCTTCGCAAAAGCAGCTTCAAAGCAAGCGCTTGAATAATCAGTTATATAAGCATCCATTCCGGCTAAGATTTCATACATATCATCTGCTTGGCTTTCGTCAATGAGCCTATCCTGAATGGCTGGATTTTTATACACTTTAAAAGTAGGAGCAAGCTGCGGATGCACTCGTACACAAAGATACCATTTTCCACTGAATTTACTTTCCATTTCTTTCAATAGTTTTTCAAAATCAATAGACCATACTTCACTAAATACAAATCGTTTACCATTTTCAGCACCTTCTCTAAAGGTGGGAGCATACATAAGTATTCTTGCATCTAAAGGCAGATGATGTTTTTGTCTAAACAGTTTTTTTTGTTCTGTTCTATCACCATACAATATATCACAACGGGGAGCTCCTGTTTTTTGATAGGTTCCGCTATATACAAGAGCTTTAGGAGAAATTTGCTCACACCAATCAGAATCAATCACAAAGTCATCAACCATGTCAGAATCATTCTTGCTCACAAGGTAGGCCATTTCTGAAAATCCTGAGCCACGATACAAGCCAGTGCATTTTATTCCGATTGTGTAATGATTAACATTCAAATAATATTGGCTTTTTCTTTTTACAGTTCCATATGGTTTTCGATAATTATCTATCCAAACCTTTGAACGACTCAGCCAATAAGCGCGGCTCCATAAAGTGTTGGGAACCTTTTTTATCCAAGATGGAAACTTCTTTGACATGTCATTTACAAACCAGACAAATTCAAGTTTTGGATTTCTCTCATGAAGCTTCAGAGCAAGATATTTTGGATTACAGCAAAAGCCACCCTTACCTTCAAAAGTACAAAGACTCACTAAGTTTTTCTTAATTGGAAATATCCCACAAAGATAAAAGCAAAGACTTTCTCTAAATGCCTTTCGTTTTCTTTTATTTATATATGCTCTTTCTTTTTTTGATGTTGCTTTTGTTGGCTCAAACATAATTCTAATACTCTATTTATACAAGGTTCTATCTTTTCCAGCTCCAAAGCGGACAAAATCGAGCCGTCCACTCTTTGTATTGACCACCAACACATCCCACAGATCTTGAGTCACATCGCCTAGTTTACGGCTATATGTAGTAGAACCAGGTGATTTTTTTATCTGATCATCTTCAATCTTTGTGCAACCTATAGACACAATGGGGAATGACAGACTGCTTGTATTTACCCAGTCTGCATGTATGTGACCATGAATAAAGGCAAGGAGTCTCCCCTTTTCTCCAGCAGCTAGAGAACCTGAGTTAAAAGCTTCCAGTACCTGTACCATTGGTCTTTCATTACGGATTTCATCACTCCAATAATGCATTGCAGCAAGGAGTGGTACATGTGAAAAGACGATAACCTTATAGTCTTCTGGTGTAGTAGAAAGTACCTCTTTTACCCACGCGACTTCTTCATCAGGAAAGCCATAGCGATTACTCTGACCTTCCTGAGTATGGTCAAAGGAATATAAAAACAAAGCCCGAAGTTTTTTTTCAGCAAAATCTACACAATAGTAGGGAGATTTTTTATTCAGATAAAAATCTGTCTGCCCATCAATGCTCATAGCTTCTGGATTATTCCTAAAATAATTGGCATCATGATTACCCAGAACAAGATAGAGAGGCGCCCCAAGCTTTTTCATATCATCATACTGGATGGTAAAATATTCTTTTGTAATCTTTAAGGGTGTCATACCATCGGTAAAATCACCCAGATGGATAAGCGCGTCAAAAGGGGCTTTTTTGTGTACTTCCACAAGATTATGGGCTGTATCTTCCCAGAGCCCGTTTATGACATAATGACTATCGGCTAAAAGGGCAAAAACAAGAGTGTCATCACTGCGTAAATCATTCACTTTTTTTGCCGTATCATCTATTTCTGAAGCAAAAAAAGCTTTTGGCTCATAGTCAACTACTTTTCGTACAAAGTGACAGTGCTCCTCTACAAAAGCTTTGTCATCGGCAGTAAGGATATAAGGTCTCAGCGGTTTGATCACGGATAAGGCTTTCTTTAAAAGTCCTTCCCTTTTGCGTACAACAAGCCGTGCCCAACCATGTTCTGTAAACCGGCTGCCATGTTTTTTCCAGTGCAGGGGCTTGATGCTGTGTGTGTAAGTTGACCAGTTTTCTTCATCGCTGTAGCAATAGGTATGTATAAATTTCTCATCGATAGTGTCATTATAAAAGGCAATCTGACACTCATACCCTTTAGCATTAAACTCAAAAGTGTCCCCGGCATGTACTTCGTAAAAATGGAAGTCTGCCATGCGGTTTGTACCGCACTTTTTGTATAGTCCTGAGGACCTTGCTATTTCACTACAAAGGTCAAAGGTAAGCTCAGGTGTAGCTGTCGTTTTTGCACTATTGTGTGTACCACGCTTTTTAAGATAGGCTTCCGGTATATTTGAAAAAACATCTGTTATGCCGTATTCAGTAATGTCTTTAAAATCAGGTATCGCAAAAGATCCTGTATGTGGATAAAACGGTACATCTGAAGGAAAATTCCACATACGGATTGGCAGTCTCGTTTTTTCACGAACGTTCTCAACATCACGTCCATTATAGCTTGGATGCAGTGCATCAACGGGGTGTTGCTCTGCAAAAGCAAGACACGCTGTAAGTGATGGATTAAGAATTCCCACCTGTGCATCAGGATTTTTCTGTTTTATCAGTACAATGGAATCAGGATTAAAGGACGAATAGACAATATAAGGCTCAAGTTCGTACAGCTTTACGAGGGCAAGGATCATATCTTCCATGCCCTCATAGCGCACGATACTGTTTTTAAGTTCAATATTGATTTTAAGCCCATACTCGATACAGTAAGGTTTTACCAGATCAAACACTTCTTCAATGGTAGGTATCTGAGTATATTGTGGTATCAAATACTTTGAGTTAGTTTTTATTTTGAGTTTTTTTAATTCAGCAAGTGTAAAATCACGGACATTGCCACTGCCGTCAGTAGTACGGTCCACCTTTTCATCATGAATGACAACAATTTTATTATCTTTGGTAAGCTGAATATCAAGCTCAATACCGGTAAGACCATCAAGCTCGCAAGCAGCCTTAAAAGCCTGCAAGGTATTTTCAGGCCAGACATAGCAACAACCTCTATGTGCCCAGATACGTACAGGCAATACCGTATCATTAGATGAGCCAGATGATGAGCCTGCGATGTTAGTACAAGATGTCATAGTTGCCATAATCACTAAACTCCAGAGGACATACAGTTTTTTCATTGGTGATATTTTTCCAAAAAGGCTTTACGATGTGCCATAAAGCGCTCCATGATATCTGCCATGGCAATGGAGTCTCCTGCCGTAAACTTGTAGCTACGCTCTCCATATCCATTAATTAAATACACAAATTCGCTCAGCTCATAACGAAAGCCTTGTCCTAAAAAGGTTGCCGTATATCGGTCAATTTTTGTAGGATCTTCGTAATGTACTTCAAATTCTTTGGTGAGCCACCACGGTGATGGTACCAAAATATAGCCTTTAGTACCTGCAATAACAAGCTGTCCTTCAGACTTTACGCCAACCCCCGTTTTTGCAAGTGCTAATCCGTTTTTATATTTAAAATACGCCTTTGTATATAAATCGACACCGTTATCAGCCAGGATACTGGAAAACTGCACATCTTCAAAATCTTTACCCATCAGTTTAATAATAGGCAATAAGGTATAACTGCCGTACTCAGTCCAGCCTCCGCCAAAGACGGCATCAGACTTTTCTCGCCCATTTCCGTCTATCAGGCGGGTAAAGGTAGCTTCAACATCTCGTATAGATCCAATCATACCACTACGGGCAATACCCAATAATTGATTAAAGCCGGAGCAATAGGCAGTCTTTAATGCCTCAAGCAATACGCATTTATTCGCTTTTGCCAATTCATATAACTCGATGGCATCTTTTTTAAAAAAGACCAGTGGTTTTTCACTTAATACATGTTTTTTATGTTCCAAAGCCTTTTTTGCATACTCATAATGGGTACCATGAGGGCTTGCAATATATACAGCATCAACATCATGCAAAAAAGCTTCAAAGTCATTGGTAAAAGACAGGGTACTAAATTTAGCTGCAAAAGCCTCAGCACTGGCTTTATTGGGATTAAACACACTGTTAAGCACAACGCCGCTGACATAATGAGCTTCACTGGCAAAACGTGTTGCAATCCGACCGGTACCAATGATGCCCAGTCTGATAATAGGATGCCCTGCCTGCCGCAACATCTTAGTACTGATATTTTTAGTACGAGGCAGATACACAACTTGACAGTAATCGGTTAAATAGTCAAATTTACCTTCCCAGTCCGATCCTACGGCAAAAATATCAACATCCATTTTTTGAATATCTTCGACTTTTTGTCCAAGATGATCTTCAATGATAATTTCATCAACAAACCCTGTTTTTTTGACATTTTCGATACGCTCAGTAAGGGTATTAACAATATTCAATTTGCCGCGGGTTTCGTCATATTGTTCGGTAGTAACACCGACTATAAGATAGTCACCCAGTGCTTTAGCATTTTTTAATAGATTGTAATGCCCCTCATGAAACAAATCAAAAGAGCCATAGGTAATTACTTTTTTCATAGCTGCCTGTATTTAAAAATTAATTCTCTCTTCCTCAATAACAAGAGGTCTATTCATCACTCGATTATTAATACTCATTATATACTCGCCTAAAAAGCCGATAAAAAAGAGCTGCAAAGCCCCCAAAAAGAATACACCGATTACCAGTGGCGCTACACCCACACTAAATGAGTCCCAATGCAAAAACTTATATACGGCATACGCAATGGCAACCAGCATACTAAAAAAACTGACGATAAAGCCACCGATAGTTGCAAAGCGCAATCCTACTTTAGTATAACTGGTAAAGCTTAACATGGCAGCATCAAATAAGGAGTACCAGTTGTTATGGGTCTTGCCGGCCTTACGCTTAGCCTGACGATAGGACACATCGACCCGCTTAAAGCCTAACTCAGCAACGATACCGCGCAAAAAGGGAGTCGGGTCTTTAAGATTTTTAAGGACTGCAATAAAGCTTTTATCATATAGTCCAAAGCCGGTAAAATGTTCTATCTGCTCTACCTGACTCATTTTATGTATCATCTTATAATAACAGGTACGTAAAAAACGTACCAGTTTGTTTTCTTCGCTGGATGTTTTTATACCAGAGACGATTTTAGCTCCTTCTTCCCATTTTTTGACAAAGACAGGAATAAGCTCAACAGGATCCTGAAAGTCACAGCACAATGAAATGACACAATCTCCACTACACTGGGTAATACCATAATAAGGCGAATTAAATTGTCCAAAATTACGGGCATTAAATATTGCTTTTACCTTAGGATGTGTCTTACAGATTTCTCTGATCAAAGGCCGTGTATTGTCCAACGAACAGTTATCGATAAAGACTATTTCATAATCATACTGAGGCAGCTGACTGGTAAGAACCTCTTGCACAGCTTTACTGATGGCAACGACATTTTCCTGCTCATTATAGCAGGGGATAAGTACGCTTATTTTTTTCATTATATACTCTCTTTGATGACGTTAGCCATTCTATCAAGCATGGCATCGGTCATACCTGGGTATACGCCAATCCAGAATGTGTCGCTCATAATCCGGTCTGTTACCGCCAAATCACCGACAACACGATAGGCATCGCTATCACGTATGGCATCAAAACAAGGATGGCGTACTAAATTACCGGCAAACAATGCACGGGTTTGAATTTTAGCAGCCTCAAGCTTTTTAACAAGCTCCGTGCGGTTAACACCTTCTTTACAGGTAATCATAAAACCAAACCAACTTGGATTTGAGTTTTCTACGGCAACTGGCAAAATAAGCTTATCTTGTACACACTCGAGCGCGGCATGTAAACGAGCAAAATTATGTCGGCGACGCTCCACAAATGATGGGAACTTTTCGAGTTGGGCACAGCCAATAGAAGCCTGTAAATCAGTTGCCTTTAAGTTGTAACCAAAATGGCTGTATGTATATTTATGGTCATAGCCGTATGGCAGGGTACCAAACTGGCGATCAAAGCGATGACCACATACACCATCTTTACCACTTGGACAGACGCAATCACGTCCCCAGTCTCTAAAGGAGCGGATAATTTTATGCAGCAAAGGATTTTTAGTATACACTGCCCCACCTTCACCCATGGTCATATGATGAGGGGGATAAAAGCTTGAAGTGCCAATATCACCAACCGTACCTGTTTTATAGGTTTTACCATCAAGGGTATACTCTGAACCTAAGGCATCACAGTTATCTTCAACAAGCCACAAATTATGTTTGTCGCAAAATGCTTTTACTGCCTTTAAATCAAAAGGATTACCCAGAGTATGAGCAATCATAACAGCTTTTGTTTTTGGACTCAAAGCAGCTTCAAGCTGGCTGACATCGATATTATACTGCGGGATGGTAACATCAACAAAAACGGGTACAGCGCCATATTGTAACACTGGGGTTACTGTTGTCGGAAAGCCACAGGCAACGGTAATAACTTCGTCTCCTCGCTTTATCTGTCGCTCTTTTAAAAGAGGTGACGTCAGCGTCATAAAGGCAAGCAGATTTGCAGATGATCCAGAGTTTACCAATGAGACAAAAGGAGTTCCCAAGTACTCGCCCATTTGTTTTTCAAATTGATCAGTATATCGACCACTGGTAAGCCAAAACTCCAGCATAGCATCGGTAAGGTTCATCATCTCCTTTTCATCAAATACACGACTTGCATAAGGGATGCGATCTCCATCTTTATATTCTGGCTTTACCATAAATTTTTTGTAATATTCTTTTACGCTTTCTAAGATTTCTTTATTTGCTTCTTCTTTTGTTTTGTTTTCAAACATATATTATTCTCCAAAATACTCTTTAATCTGTGTATCTGTTATTGTTGCCGTTGCTGTACCACTTTGTACCGCCTGTTCCCATGCAACAATGTGCTTAATAGCATCTTGTATAGTCCACTGTGGATACCAACCAAGCACCGTTTTACTTTTTGAGCAGTCCAGCTTTAAAAAATTTGCCTCATGAGGAGCATTTACTTCTGACATATCTATCCAAGATGCATTATTGCCCCAAGTATCACAAAACAACGTAGCAAGTCCACCAGTTGTTACACAACTTTCATCATCGGGACCAAAGTTGTATGCACCTATCAGTTCTTTATTTTCATATTGCGCTTGTGCAAGTGTCAAATACCCACGCAAACATTCCATAACGTGCTGATAAGGTCTTGTTGAGTGAGGATTACGGACGATTATTTCTTTACCAGATTCTACAGCCCGTATACAGTCTGGTATAATCCTATCAAGTGCATAATCACCACCACCAATGACGTTACCACTGCGTGCTGTTGAAATAGCAGGAGCTGTATCATTATTAAAAAAAGAGTTTCGATAGCTATACGTGACCAATTCCGAACATGATTTTGAGTTAGAATACGGATCATAGCCACAGAGTTCCTCGTTTTCGCGATACCCCCAGGCCCACTCCTTATTAAGATATACTTTGTCAGTTGTCACATTAACGACCGACCGCACACTAGGACAATGTCGTACAGCCTCTAAAAGATGTACAGTCCCCATTACATTAGATTCATACGTACCTACAGGATCTTTATAGCTGGTACGGACTATCGGCTGTGCTGCCAAATGAAATACGATATCAGGCCGTGCATCAATAATCGCCTTTTGCAATTTTTGACCATCGCGGATATCACCGATTATAGAGTGCATCTGAGAGGCTGTCTTTGTTTGCTCAAACAAACTGGGCTGTGTAGGAGCTTCTAACGCATAGCCAGTTACATCAGCACCTGCCATAAGCAAGATACGACTAAGCCAGGTTCCCTTAAAGCCGGTATGTCCTGTTAAAAAAACTCGTTTATTTTTATAAAAAGAAAGGTTCATAATTTTTATTTATGTTTAAAATGATTCCACACATCCCATGGTGCGTGTTCTGTACTCCACAGTTTATTCAAATCTTCTTTATCTTTAAGCATATCCATAGGATGCCAAAAGCCATCGTGTTTATAAGCATGGAGTTGTCCAGCTTTAGCAATGTTTTGCAATGGGGCACGTTCCCACATAACATCATGCGAATCCTGCGGTATATAATCAAAAGCCTTGTTTTCGCAGACAAAAAAACCACCATTTATCCAGCTGTCGCTCGGTTTTTCCTGGAACTGTGAGATAGTTCCATCTGCTTGGATTTCAAGTGCTCCAAAACGTCCTTCTGGTTTTACTGCAGTCAATGTCACCAATTTTCCAGATTTGACATGTGAGTTAACCAGTTTTTCGATGTTAACGTCACTAACACCATCCCCATAGGTCAACATAAAAGGCTCATCACCGATATACTTTTTTGCTTTTGCAATACGTCCAGCGGTCATAGTATCAGGGCCTGTATACAACATGGTTACTTTCCATGGCTCACTGCGCATCTTATGAATCTGCACATCATTATTGGCCATATCAATGGTCATATCACTATAGCGGTTATAGTAATTAAGAAAATACTCTTTAATGACATGTCCCTTATACCCGGTCAGGATGATAAAATCATTATATCCATAATGACTATATATCTTCATAATATGCCACAGTATCGGATAGCCACCAATTTCGACCATGGGTTTAGGTATTAACTTGGTTTCTTCGCCAAGTCGCGTCCCCATACCCCCAGCAAGGATTAACGTCTTCATATTTTATATCCTATATAACATCAACAAATGTACGCTCGTTTTTAGTAAACAAAACTAATCCTAAAAAAGTAAATACAAAAGCACTCGCCAGACTCACCAGCAACATTGAGTTTGGTATAGATCCAGCACCATACAAGCTGATACGTGACAGCTCCATCGGTACACTCATAGGATTTATATAATACACCCAATAAAACTTTTGCGGAGCTTCACTTAACGGATAAACAACTGGAGTTGCATACATTGCCAGTTGCAGACCAAAATTGAGCAACTGGATGAGATCACGATACTTTGTCGTAAGTGAGGAGACAACCAAACCGATACTTGTGCCCAACACGCCAATCCACAAAACAACAAAGGGGAACAAAAGTATAGCCCACGTAGGATGTACACTGCCAAACCGAATGGCATAATACAGATATAACAGAGCAAATAAAAAGCACTGTATTATCAGTTTTATCAATTGACCTGCTGCAAGGCTCACCGGTACCGTCAATCGCGGAAAATAGACTTTGCCAAACATATTTTGATTGACGATAAAGACATTAGAAGAACCTTGTAAGCATCCAGTAAAAAAAGTCCAGAGCATGGTACCGGCAAAATAAAACAAAATCGATGGCACTCCATCAGTACCAATACCTGCAAGTCGTCCAAAAACAAAAATATACACGATTGACGACATGATGGGCTGTATAAGATACCAAAGTGGTCCCAATATTGTCTGCTTATACTGTGTAATAAAATCACGCTTGATAAACTGTCTGATTAAATCCCGATAGCGGATAACATCACGAAGATGCAAATCAAGTAATTTATGCTCTGCAGTGATAACTTTAGTCCACTGTTCTTTTGCTGCTGTCTGCGTCACGCTCTCTATTCCTTATATGTACGTTACTTAGTGTCGCTTTGTTAAATTGCCGCCACCGGCAAGATAATCCTGATAGCTAAGTTCTATACCACGTTTAAAATCCATCTGCGCTTTCCATCCTAAAGCGGTAAGCTTTGACACATCACAGAGTTTACGTGGAGTACCATTAGGTTTAGCAGTATCCCAGATTATTTTGCAGGTACGTGCAGGACAATCAGCATAAACGACAGACTGTACAAGTTGAGCAATTTCTTTAATCGTATGTTCCTCGCCACTGCCGACATTGACAAAACTTTCCGGCAGCATATCTTTTGCATCACAGTGCTCCATAAGATAGACGACAGCATCTGCCAAATCTTCACTATATAAAAATTCACGGAGTGGGCTGCCGTCACCCCAAAGAGTAACTTGGTCACTACCCGACTTTTTAGCATCATCAAATTTACGTATCATTGCCGGTAACACATGACTGCCGGCAAGATCATAATTATCGCCTGGACCATACAAGTTAGTAGGCATGACACTTAAATAGTTGGTACCATACTCAAAATTATATTTTTGACAGAGCTTAATAACACTGATCTTAGCCATCGCATACGCATCATTAGTTGGTTCCAAGGCACCGGTAAGCAAAGCACTTTCTTTAAGTGGCTGAGGCGCCATTTTTGGATAAATACAGCTACTGCCCAAGTTCATCAGCTTTTTTACCCCATTGATGCGGCTTGCCTCAACTACATTAAAGCCAATCATCATGTTTTCATAAATAAATTTTGCCGGATGTTCACTGTTGATACCGATACCACCGACATGAGCCGCCGCTAAAAATACATACTCAGGTTTTTCCTGAGCAAAAAAGCGCTGTACAGCTTCCTGATTACATAAATCCAATTCTGCATGGGTACGCATGATGATATTGGTATACCCTTTACTTTGCAGATTACGTACGATAGCTCCACCTACTAATCCACGATGACCAGCTACATATATTTTTGCATTTTTTTCCATATTTATTTTACCTGTCTATTCGCAATAGTCTATCTTTTATGCTGTACACGTTCAGCTTTTACGTATTCCATATCATGACTCATCATAATATGGACAAGTTCCTTAAATGACGTTTTTGTCGGGTTCCAGCCTAAAGTATTACGTGCTTTTGTCGGGTCTCCCAGCAGGGTTTCAACTTCGGCAGGTCTAAAGTATTTAGGGTCAACCTCTACCAGTACCTTACCAGTAGCCTTGTCATATCCTTTTTCGTCAACCCCCTGACCTTTAAACTCAAGGTCTATACCAGCTTCCTTAAAGGCCAACTGACAGAATTCACGTACCGAGTGCTGCTCTCCAGTAGCGACAACAAAGTCATCAGGCGTATCCTGCTGCAGCATAAGCCACATACACTCGACATAATCTTTTGCATAACCCCAGTCACGCAAGGCGTTGAGATTACCCAAATACAGTCTTTTCTGCAAACCTTGAGCAATGCGGCTTGCTGCAAGGGTAATTTTACGGGTAACAAAAGTCTCACCACGGCGCTCACTTTCATGGTTAAATAAAATACCGTTTGCACAGAACATGCCGTAACTCTCACGGTAATTTTTCATGATCCAAAATCCGTACAATTTTGCTACAGCATAAGGGCTGCGTGGATAAAATGGAGTTGTTTCTTTTTGAGGCACTTCCTGTACCAGTCCAAACAATTCAGAGGTTGAGGCCTGATAGATACGGCAGGTCTTTTCCATGCCTAAAAAGTGTACAGCTTCAAGAATACGCAATACACCGGTCGCATCGGTATCAGCGGTATACTCAGGTACATCAAAACTGACTCTAACGTGACTTTGAGCGGCCAAGTTGTAAATTTCCGTTGGTTTAATTTCGCGGATAAGACGGATCAAGCTTTCACTATCGGTAAGATCACCATAATGCAATATCACCGGATGATCTTTATGCATATCTTCAATTAAATCGGCTATATACAAATGCTCAATACGACCAGTATTAAACGAAGATGATCGTCTAATGATACCATGTACTTCATACCCTTTTTCCAGCAAAAATTCTGCTAAAAAAGAGCCGTCCTGTCCGGTAATACCAGTTATCAACGCTATCTTATTATTACTCATACATATTCCTTATCATATAGTATCTTATATAATGTTGTTTGATTTTTTTGCAGTACAGCATCTGCTTTTTGGTCTGCAAAAATAACAAATGCTGTATGGTTTTTATTCTCACCTGCTAACTTCGCTTCATTTTGTTTTATAAAATGGACAGAGCCCGATTTACAGGCATACTCCAGCAAAAAGGCAACATCACAATCACCACATAATATGATTTCGGTATATCCTTCCCGTTTTACCCGAGCGACAGTTTCAAGCATCGCCTGTCCATACTGGTTCATCAACTTAAAAGTGTGTTGCATATAGTGATAGGTACGAGATGCAACCTCATGCATTCCCTGTGTAGTCAGTACATAGGTTACTTTTTTAGGTGTCAACCGATGCATCATCACCCAGCCTTTATCGATAAAACGCTTGAGCATAGCATTTGTCATTCCTAGGGACAAACCAGTATGTTGCGCAATATCACGTTGCGTTGCATCAGGGTTATCAGTAAGGGTATCTTTTAGATGAGAAAGTATAGTAATGTCGTTAGATAAATTTGTATCCATTTTTTGTTAGATTAAAACAAAAAGCACAAACTAAAAAGGCGAGAAAATATAAAAGGACGAGCAATCACACTGCGCTGTCGAAACAAGCTGCGGTTACACCCCTCCATTGTTCATAGTTTGAACAGTATATAACAAGATGTTATTATGGTCAATATTATAAAAAAGATAGGACTAAACACAAGTTCAGATGATTGATTAAGCTATTTTATATTCTTTATCACCATTTCAGGTCTTAATGTAACGCCAGTATCCTTATAGAATTTCTGCATCCGCTCTTTATAATGATAGTTAAAAATCGGATGCTGTTTATTACATGCATAAGCCTTTTTGAATCTGAACTTATCTAACCCGTCTACATCATCAAAATGATCTATCGTTGATTTTAATTGCTCCACAGCATCATCAAACCAATCTTTCATCTGATTTTTCAATTCGATAAAAACAACTGTTTGTTCCGTATAAATCATTGCATCACAGCGTTTTTTCTCATCTCCATGCTTATCGCAATACTGAATTCGGTTATCCACGGCAATGAAATTAATGTCAGTTCTTCCATCAGATAAAATAATGGAATTCCAGTCATTTTTATTTTCATAATCCAAAAAGGCAGGTAGTTTCTTTGCAGGTATTGCAGCAATAGAATCAGAAGGATTTTTGGCAAGGATTACAGATTTTATCCGTTCTTTTCCTTCCTCATCATCACGAATTCCAAATATCTGAACAGGCTTTACTTTTTCTGCGTAATCAAAGAAACTCATGAACAAAACTCCTGTTCCAAATCAAGCAAATCTGCAAAAAGCTCATTTCCTAGAGCCATAGCCTTGTTAAGCAGATTTTCATCAGATGGAAGACTGTCATAAGAATTCAGCTTTGTTATTGTACCGTCATCATGTGTTTCGTAGATAATAACCTGATTTCCATCTACCGCAGACTGTACTGGCACAATATTTTTAAGCCGTGCTTGTGGAACTCCCCTTTGTAACAAATCAAATACTTTCGCAGCCAGTGTAATATATGAAAGAATATAAGGACTATGCGTTGTTATAATCAGACTGTTATTTTCGTTGCAATTTGCGCAATCCAAAAGGAATTCAAGATTTTTCATCTGGGACTGTGGGAATAAGTTTTGTTCCGGCTCTTCCACCACATTCAGAAAACATCCATTAGTAAACTTTCTTGCAGCAAATTCCAACTCAGAAAAAGACTCCTTGGAAATACTCTTCGAAACTCCCGAAGTATAGAATCTATCAAGCTCAATTTTTATTTCCTCGTTATTAAGCGACAGTTTTAGCAGCTCATACCGTTTTTCATTTAAGTTTCGTATTTTATCAAGCACCCCCTTGGTTGACTGATTAGCGAGATATTCTGTCACAAGACTAGACGGAACAATAGATTGCAGACCACTGGAAGCACAAATAAGCGGAACAAGTGTGTTAGAATTTTCACTCTGAACAAATGTTTCACCATTTGAAGCATTTACAACTGCTTTATAACCAGTAAGCGGAAGATTATGTACATTGTTTCCGTTGACAGGAGAAGCTGCCAGCAAATACCGTCTTCTTAAAAGTCGTAGCATAGGAGGAATATTTTCAAGTTCCTCTATGTTTTTAACAACTGAAAGAATATTTCTTTCAGACGGTATGTACATAATTTTTGGACGAATATAACTCTCAAAAGTATTATCTCTCTTTTCTATACTAAAAATATTATTCCTGTATAGAAAATGATATGCAACTCCAATATATTCAATTTCAGTTTCTTCATTAAAGAAATCGCTTAAAAGTTGGTTTTGATACAAATATCTAAAATCCACGGCATCAAAAGAATTTGCATCATAGTCCCCCCGAAACAAAGCTTTTTCAAGCCATGAAAAAATAGAAATCAGCTTTGCAACTGTACTCTTACCAGTACCCTGGTCTCCAATAAACAATGTGTACTTTCCAAATTCAATAAAGCCATCATTAGAATCTAAACCAGATATTATAGGTCCGCAGTTTTTTATTCTTATCTTTGACATTAGTTCCTCTTAAAAATTCACAGTATTTTATCACAAAATCCGCAATGTATCGACATTTTATCTTAGTCTTTCTTCCTATAATGATTATTCTTCTTTGCATCAATAGATACAAATTTTTTTATTTCATAAGATTTATTTGTTTCTTGAAAATCTGGAAGATTAATTAAAGAGAAAGGTATACAAAGCCGTTCTGCTAAAATCTGCTTAATCGAATCAAATGAATAATAA
>JAILIC010000066.1 GCA_024695475.1 Treponema sp. | reverse complement strand
CATCAACCATCCAAATCGTTGGTATACCCGATGCATACTCAAGTGCACGCCAATTGGTTGATTTTAATGATTCTCCCAAAGACTGGACCTTTGAGAGCCTTGACGCATTACAAAATGCCATCAAAAAGGCGATATCTACTTACAATTGGAAAGCTCTCGATCAATACAAATCAAAGGTCAACTTCTTTGCTACAAACTGGAACCAAGAAACAAGTACCACTGAAAACGGACAGGAAGATTTTTCCATGCGAAGTTTCATGCGTGGAAACAGCATCCATTTTAATTCACAACTTGATGACACATCTAACCCTAATGAAGCTTATTTACGGACATGGGGATGGAGCCAATACATTTCAATTTGGTATCTTTATTTCAGAAAAGTTAATTTTCCTGTAGATCCTGAAATTCACGGACACTGGGAATGGGCAGGTATCTACTTCGGTGAAAAATTGTAATACCTTATATATTTCTTTGTTTCTATTTGTTATATTATTCTTTAGCGGTAGTATTTTCCTGCCAATTCATGCAGCAGATACCTCCTCATCTATTCTCCTGCAACCTATTGATAGTAATGGTAATCTTGTCAACAAAAAAAAGCTTCCCTACCATCAATTAGATCTACCGGGAACAAACAAAGATGCTGTAGATACAATCCGAAAGCAATATCTTAAACCAAACGCAGCTAAAAATCTTGCAAAATTATTAGAAGATGGTGAGCAATATCGCCTATACGTACGAAAACAATTACTGAAAAACCACATGCCAGCAGCGCTTGAGTATCTTCCTATTGTAGAATCCAGTTACATTCCCTATGCAATTTCAAAAGACGGAAAGGGCGTTGGACTCTGGCAATTTATTCCAAATAGTACTGCACCATTCCTCATCCGAAACGAATGGATTGACGAGCGTTTCGACCCATGGAAAGAGACCGATGCCGCATTAGCAAAATTGAAAGACAACTACAATGTGTTTCATGATTGGCTTTTAGCGATTGGAGCATATAATTGTGGAGCTGGAGCTATGAAGCGGGCTTTAGAAAAAGCTCCTGAAAAAAACTTTTGGTACCTGGCAGATCATAAAATGATCCCTGACCATACTATCCGCTATGTTCCTAAATTACTCGCCATTGCCGATCTTGTGACAAACGCCTCATATTACGGGGTATCACTTCCTGCAGCAGCAGATCATAACAAACAGCTCCTCATGCAATTTGTCGGTGAATTTGACTATATCACCGTCAATACAAGCATTCATCTCCATCAATTAGCCCGAGAATTGCGTATTGACGAAAACTATTTTTTACAACTCAATCCTTCACTTATAAAAGAAGTCACACCTCCCAACCAACAGTACTTCATAAGACTTCCCCTCGGAATGAAAGACGCTGCTGAGCACGCATTATGTACAATTAATGCATATTCTAGTTCATTTATAGTAAAAAAAAACCGATACTAAGTAAAAAGATATGCATATGACACAACGATTAAAATATAACTCACTAATAGTATTTCTCTTATTACTACCTGCTTTTTTTATCTGTGCCCAACAAGAAGCAAGTAACACTGGATACCCTATATATTCAACAAGTTCTGTAGACTGGACAGCAAATTCCTTTTACTCAACCGTAACACTTGATACAGAAGAAGCAAAAATTGCCTTACCATCAGGAAAAAGTTCCGCAATAAACAGAATCAACAGGGAGCTTCCCCGTCTCATAAAAGATCAAATCTTATCATTGACCGTTGACTTTTCACACAGTCTCGGAGATCTTGTTCTCGATGAAACATTTACCTTGGAACAATTAACATACCTTATCGATAACGGTACCAAAACACCAAGCATCTTTGCTGAAAGTGGTGTCAATTTAACAACAAAACATTCAATCGATATACTCAATATATCAAGTCAGCTCATCCAACACACAAAGACCTATAAACATTCGGAACCAATCGAAATCATTGCTTCTCGACCATACACAGGTATCATTATCGATGCTCGTGGTGCACTGCCAGTACATGGAGAGTTTATAAAAGATAACGCACATCCTTGTTTTTTCCCAAAAATATGGGATACCGACATGAATTTGCTATATGAACGGAATATGACAAATAGTTCAAAAGCAAAACAACAAGGCATCGTTACCTATCATTATTCAGATAACGAAAGCAACTATGTTGCACGAGTTGGTAAAGATCCACTTCATATTATCGCTCAAAAAATATTTGGCCAAAATAGAACAGATCCTGTCATTTCTCATGAAGATGCCCTCAAAATCCTCACTGTACCTGAAAACAGAAAGCTGCTTGAAGACGGGAAAGTCGTTCTTTTATTAAACAAAGATCAGCTTATCTATGATGTATCAGTTCCGCTCAAAGATGAAGCATACTATATTGCCTATTCACAGGTATTAAACTATCCATATAAAGATGTAACAGACATTGCTCCAGCAGATGGGCCAGAAGGTATTTTAATACAAATCGATTTGAAGTTTATAGCTGACTCTGCGCAACTGTTGCCAGAAGAATCACAACGTATACAAAAAATAGCAAACTTGCTAAAACAAGCACTCTCTGCAAATGATTTTACCATCCTCATCCGGGGACACACCGCTGATGTCGGCAAGCCCGAAGGACAGATGAACCTGTCAATTTTACGAGCACAAGCTGTCATCCATGCCCTTGTCGAAGAGGGAGTACCTAAAGAAGCATTCTCATTCCAAGGATACGGTGGTACACAACCTATTGCAAGCAATGCTACTGCAGAAGGTCGTGCACAAAATCGTCGTGTCGATATTATAGCCCGTCCAAAGGCAACCTACATTCAGCACTAAATCCAAGGCTATCTGCCAGTTTGCATACTCCTTCAATAAGAGCTTCATGCTCAAAAGGTGCAATTCTGGCATATAAGGTTTCGGGGGTATCGCCATCAAGCACTGGTACTTTTTTTTGTACCAGTATTTTTCCTGTATCACACCCTGCATCTACAAGATGTACAGTACAACCACTTTCTACCTCATGAGCAGCAAGTACAGCTTCATGAACATGATGGCCCCACATACCTTCTCCACCAAATTTCGGAAGTAAAGCTGGATGCAGATTAATAATTCTACTCCTGTACACATCTACAATTGAGCCACAAAGAACGGTCAACCAACCAGCCAACACAATAGCATCAACATGATACTTTTCACAACGAGACAATACCGCATTAGAAACAGCCAACCTCTTTTCATCACGAGTAGCAACTTTTGCGGTATCACTTCCCAACACAGCATACGAACTGACTAACTCAGTAGGAATAGCCGCCTGCCGTGCACGTTGTAAGGCAAACGCATCTTTACGATCACTCATCACAACCGCAATATGATAAGGGCACTGCACCATCTGCTTTTCATAATCAATCAATGCCTGCAGATTGGTACCACCTCCAGAAACAAGAACCGCTATATTCATCATAGATACCAAATACCTATTCTATAACAGTCATTTCGCGAGAACCTTTTAATTCACCAGAAATTTCAGACTCTGACAACGCGACATAGCCAATTTTATAGGCTTTCATCAGCGGAACTTCTGGATGGCCTACCATAGGGAATTCTTTTGCATGTTCATTTATAAACTGAACAATATTGTCAGCATCTTTTTTCGCAACAGCAAGAATAAAACCGATACCCATGTTAAACGTATTAAACATCTTATCAGCTTCTGCTCCATGAGCAATCAAAGCATCATACACAGGAGGAATATCCCAAGAGCCTTTCTGTATGATACTTATAAGCTGTCTTTCGCCTTTTTTTGCTTTTTTATACATACGAGGTATATTTTCATAAAATCCACCACCTGTTACGTGAACCATACCATGTACAGCATGACGATATGAGCCAAGTAATTGCATAACCGGGCGGACGTAAATACGAGTAGGTGTTAACAATACTTCTCCTATCGTTTTACCAGTATCCTTACCATCAAAAACAAAAGGCTTTTGCAATTCATCATCAGAAATCAATTTACGTACAAGTGAAAAACCATTAGAGTGTACACCAGTAGAAGACAAACCGATTAAAACGTCACCTTCTTCAATGTTTTCACCAGTAATCATTTCATCACGTTCACCAACACCGACACCAAAACCCGCCAAATCATACTTTCCCTTATCATAGAAACCAGGCATTTCTGCTGTTTCACCACCAAGAAGTGCACAACCAGTATCAACACAACCGTCAGCAATCCCCTTTACCAAATCAGCAGCAACATCAGCATCGAGCTGACCACAAGCAACATAATCCAAAAAAAACAAAGTCTGTACACCTGAGCACAAAATATCATTGACACTCATAGCAACACAATCAATACCAACAGAGTCATACTTTTTTAGTTTAAAAGCGATATCCAATTTTGTACCAACGCCATCAGTGCCGCTAACCATTACTGGATGTTTCATTCCCTCTGGAATGGCAAACATGCCGTTAAAACTACCTAATTTAGAAAGCAAACCAGGAATAGCAGTACGCTCAGCCTGTATCTTATACTTATCAACAGCGCGATAACCTTCTTCAACATCAACACCAGCATCTTTGTAATTTACAGCCATTTTTTAACTCCCGGTTCTATTCAGTTTTATTCGTAATATGTCCGTTCAATTCTCCAGGAACAGACATTGGATATTCTCCAGTAAAGCATCCCTTGCAATAGCCATACTGTTCTGGATTACAAGAACGACAAGCTTCCAACATTCCCTCAGCAGAAAGGAAAGCCAACGAGTCAGCTCCTATTTCCTTGCAAATCGCATCAGAATCCATAGATGAAGAAATAAGCTCTGCACGTCTAGGGGTATTAATACCAAAATAACAAGGAAAACGAACTGGCGGACTAGAAACTCTAAAGTGAACTTCTTTAGCACCTGCTCGACGTAAAATCTGAACAAGGCGCCGGCTCGTGGTACCTCTCACTATTGAATCATCGATAACTATCACACGCTTACCGTTTAACTCACTCTTTAAGGCATTTAGCTTTACAAACACCATATTTTCCCGCTCTTTTTGAGTAGGAGCAATAAAAGTTCGTCCTATATATTTATTTTTGACAATTCCCATTGCATAAGGTACCCCAGACTCACGGGAATACCCCAAAGCAGCTCCTAAGCCACTGTCAGGGACACCGACTACTACATCTGCCACAACAGGACTTTCTTTTGCAAGCATTGCCCCCATACGCATACGAGCTTCTTCTACGGCAATTTCATCGATAATAGAATCTGGCCGTGCAAAATAAACATACTCAAATACACAGGCTCTTTTGGAAGTTTTTTCACCAAACTCAAAAGACAGCACTCCATCATCATTTATGATGACAATTTCACCAGGATGTATATCACGAACAAACTCACCATTAACAGCGTCAATGGCACAACTTTCACTTGCCAACATCCATCCATTATCAATTTTACCAAGACAGAGTGGTCTAATGCCATTGGGATCTCTAGCACCGATAAGACAATTCTCCGTCATGATACATAAGGCAAATGACCCCTTTATCATCTGGATAGTGTCGGTCAATGCTCTCTCAAGACCTTTTTTATAGCTCTTGGCAATAAGTTTTACGATAACTTCCGTATCACTGGTTGTATTAAACGTAGAACCAGTTTCTTCAAGCATTTCACGTATCTGTTCATAATTCACCAGCTGTCCATTATGGGCAACCGCTACAGATCCTAACTTAAACTGACTTACAATAGGTTGTGCATTTTCAATGCTACAGCTACCTGCAGTAGCATAGCGTACATGCCCTACAGAAATAGTACCTTGTAAATCTTTCAAATCATCAGCTGAAAATGCTTCACTTATCAAACCAAGTTGTTTGTGACATTTTAATTCGGTACCATTAGAAACAACGATACCGGCACTATCTTGTCCTCTATGCTGTAAAGCATAGAGTGCATAATATACAAGACGTGCAGCAACAGTTTGCGAATCAGTTGCATGATTATCTACTTTATTGAGATAAACACCAGCAACACCACATTTATCATGAATTTTATCATCTTGGGAAAAAACATCAAACGACATAATTAAAGAATAACTCCCATACCACCCTCGGTAGTCATCTCTTCACTCATTTTTTTTCTATAATCTTGTAATTTTATTTTTAATTCTGGATACTTAACCGCAAGGATCTCTACAGCTAAGAACGCTGCATTAGCAGCATTATTAATACCAACAGTTGCAACTGGAATTTTTGGAGGCATTTGTACAATAGACAGCAACGCATCCATACCTGCCAGTCCATTTGAAACAGAAGTAACACATTCCAAAGGAACGCCAACGACAGGCAATACTGTTTCAGAAGCAATAACACCAGGTAATGCAGCTGACAATCCAGCTCCAGCAATAATTACTTCACAACCATCTTGCTCAACCTTGGCAATGGTCTGTCTTAAAAGTGCACCATTACGATGAGCCGAAATGATATATGCCTGATACTCAACACCAAACTGTGCCAATACCGGGGCTACCTTTTTCATAGTATCTGTGTCAGATTTTGAACCAAAAAAGACCGCAACTTTCATTTATAATGCGCTCCGCATATGTATAATTTCCGGCGGTCCATCTAAAAACTAACAGTGCCGTCGCAGAGACGGCACAATCAAGATGTAGCAGTTCATAGTCAGTCATAAGGGAGACTGGTAGAAACACTCTGCCCCATACTTGCAGAATATATATGAACCGTCGATAGGGTACTATAACATTTGCTTTTGTTTAAGGCAATGCTCATGATATTTTTATATGATAACTATCATGAGCACTCATACACGTACCAGTTTATAGGGAATCAAAAAAACCCTTTGCTTTCAGCAGCTCAGCATTAAGAATACCCCCAAGAGCAGCACCACGTTTTGTATTGTGACTCAAGGCAACAAACTTAACATCAAAGACTGAGCACTTACGCAATCGACCAATAACACAAGCCATACCCTTTTCAGTTTCACGATCACGGCGAGGCTGAGGTCGGTTTTCTTCATGTCGTACAACAATAGGATGCTCAGGAGCAGATGGCAACTTCAGTTCTTGTGGCACTGAAGTAAATGAAGTCCACACTCGCTCAATTTCTTCAAGTGATGGTTTTTTATCTTCAGGCAAATCAAACTCAAGACAAACTGTTGCCGTATGACCATCAATAACAGGTACACGAGTACATGTTGCAGATACGATTGGACCAGAAGCATTTTCAATCTTACCGTCCTTAACCGCACCAAGAATCTTAAGACACTCTTTTTCTGTCTTTTCTTCCTCGCCACCAATATAAGGAACAATATTATCGATCATATCAAATGATGGTACACCTGGATATCCAGCACCTGAAACAGCCTGTAAGGTAGTGACTATCATTCTTTTTACAGGATATCCAGCCTGTTGTAACGCATAAAGCGGTATCATATATGTTTGCAAAGAACAGTTTGGCTTTACCGCGACAAAACCTTTTTCCCAACCATGATGCTTTTGCTGTTCCGCGATAACATCAAGATGCTTATAATTTATTTCCGGAATCAACATAGGGACATCTTCTGTCCAGCGATTTGCACTGGCATTAGACACAACGGGTATGCCTTCTTCTGCATAAGCAGCTTCCAATGCTTTTATTTCATCCTTATTCATTTCCAAGGCACTAAAAACAAATTTACACTTACCCAAAGCAAGTTTGGCATTATTTGCATCCTGAACAACAAGTTCTGCCACTTGTGCAGGAATATTCTCTCCAATAAGCCAACGACTTGCAACAGCTTCTTTATACAACTTTCCTGCACTGCGAGGACTTGCAGCTACGTAGGTAACTTCAAACCACGGATGGTTTTCCAACAACTTTATATATCTTTGACCTACCATACCAGTAGCGCCTAGTACTCCAACGGGAATCTTATCAGCCATATTACACTCCATATTACAAATTACATTCTGCCAAAGCTGCTTGAATTACCTTTTTTGCTTCTTCAGTAACTTCAACTAATGGGAGGCGAACTCCACCAGCAGGAAGTCCTTTATAATTCATAGCATATTTTATTGAAGTTGGATTACCATCAACAAAGGCAGCCTTAAAGAAAGGTAAGAGACGATAATGCAATTGACGAGCTTTTTCCAAATTACCTGCTAAAGCAGACTGTACCAACTCAACAACTAATGAAGGTGTTAAATTTGAAACAACAGAAATAACCCCATCACCACCACAAGCAATTAACGGCAAAGTCAAACCGTCATCACCACTAAGCACAGCAAAATCAGGATTCTTAGACTTTATTTCAGCAATAACATCCATCATCTGACTGATACTGCCACTAGCTTCTTTTACGCCAGCTATATTAGGCAATGTCGCAATACGTTTCAAAAGAGGAGTACTGATATTACGACCTGAGCGCCCCTGAATATTATACACAACAATAGGTATACCAACTTTTGAAACCGCTTCAAAATGGCGATAAATTCCTTCATCAGAAGGTTTATTATAATAAGGTGTTACCACAAGAGCAGCATCTGCACCTACTTTTTTTGCTCGCTCAACATATGCAACTGCATCAGCAGTATTATTGCTACCTGCACCAAGAACAATAGGTATTTTTACATTGTGTTTTTTTTCAAATGCACGAACTTCATCAAAAACGATTTCGATAATTTTAGGCTCTTCAGTATCTTCCCGCAACGTAGGAGTTTCGCCACTTGTTCCTAGAGGAACAAGACCATTAATCCCCCCTTCCAGTTGCAACTTAACAAGATTGCGAAGTCCTTCGTAATCCACTGAACCATCATTGTGCATTGGCGTAATCATAGCCGTAAAAGCACCACGTAACATTGCCATACATTGCCTCTTGTTTAATTTATGCAATAATTTTACGTATTATTGCATTTTTATGCACAAAATGCAAGAGTGCAGTACAAAAATGCAATAATACCTGTAGCACAATGATGGTTATATCAAAAACAACTACTCAGCAAAGCGGATGCGCTGCCACAGCTCGTTGTATTTTTCCAGATTTTCACCAAGATCAATTTTCAAAGTACAATTATAGGCTTCTTCTGGCTTATACATAGGGGCCTTAGTCACATATTTTTCAGCTTCAAGATTTACACAGCAAGGATATCGGAAAGCATCAAGAAATTTAGCATACATTTCTGGTCGATGAATAAAGTTAATAAACTCATTGGCAAGTTCATAGTGAGGAGCATCTTTTAAGATACACATACTATCAAGACAAGAAGGTCCACCATCTTCAGGGATAAAGAAATCAATAACTTCATCCCATTTTTCTTCAGGTACTTCTCCAAAAACAATCTCAGGATATCCCTGACACAACCAAAAGTCTCCAGATGCAAATGATTTTCCGAATCCTTCTGCGTCAAATTTTACAAGATTAGGTTTCCACTGCTTAGAGATAACTTCAGCTGCTTGAGCAAGTTCGTTATCGTCAACGCTATTAACACTGTATCCTAAATAAACCAATGCATCCCCCATAACATCACGCATATCATCCATCATGGTTGCATGTCCTTTAAACTGAGGATCTGAAAAAATACTCCATGAACGCTCGTATGAACCTTCCGGAACTTTTGATTTATTAACATTAATACCGCAAACACTCAATGCATAAGGAACTGCATATTTCATATCTGGATCATATGTTGCTTTTTCAAGAATAAGAGGATTAATTTTACTACGATTGGTCAACTTGCTCTGGTCAAGCTCTCGCAACATCCCCTGTTTTATCATTATAGAAACAAAGTCATTAGATGGGACAACAATATCATATCCCTTTGCACCAGCACGAAGCTTCGTGTACATTTCTTCATTCGTAGAATAGCTGTCCAATTTGACAACACAATCAAATTCTTTTTCAAAGGCTTTGATTACTTCATCTGGCGTATAGTACGTCCAATTGTACAAATACAAAATTTTTTTCCTACTCTGTGTCGAACAGGAAGTCAAAACAGTCATGACAATAGTCATAACAATCATAGATGTTGCCAATGCAACTTTAAAGTTTGTAAAGTGCTTCACTTTAAACTCCTAAAAATACAGTAGTGTATACACCCCTGGTATTTGGCAACCACACGTCTTCATGTTATATTATGTGGCGCTTTAGTTTAATGTATACTGGAAAAGCCAGTTCAAGCATTTTACAAGGTAAGAGGTGAAAAAAAAAGTAGTTTTCAATAAAAAATACAATATGCCGAAAAAGATACTATTTTATCAAAGGCCGTAATTTAACAGGAATCTGCATGCATCATGTCATAGGCTTGCACCGCAATCTGTGGTAACAAATTGTACAAAACCATTAAATCACCTTTTTTAAGAGCAAGTGTTTTTTTATTTATCGGTATATAAGAAAGGTCATTATCTTCGTACTTTTTGGGCACTGCTTTTAAGACACAGAGCCAAGCCGCTTTTTCCAAAGCTTCGTTTATATCGACTGATTCTAATTCTTTTTTTAATTGAATACTTTTTTGAAGCTTACTATAGAGCACTGTAATACTACAAAAAATTGCCGCCATACCAACCATCTTAAATGGTGCAAAGTTTCTATTCCAAAAATAAAACGTTAAAACAATACCAAGCAACAGTAAAACTACAGCAGGAAGAGCAGGCGAAAAAAAAGATTCACATATATTAAAAACACTATCATATTGTTTTTTGGCACACTCAGAACAAACTCCAAAATCAGTTTTTTTTCCAAGTGCCTGTACTTTTTTTTCGCCTGCAAAATCACGGACAGGTAACGTATGTACTTCGAGTGTATGAAATGTATAGAAAATAGGCTTTCCACAGGTAATACATTCTGACATACTTCACCCACCTATCAAAAATTATAACAAAGTTCCCAGTGTCGAAAGCATAATACTACCAATGATAAGAATGATAGCACCACCCAAACGTGAAGAAATCTGTGCAAATGGCATCAACTCCATGCGGTCCGCTGCTGAAAGAACGGCAACATCCCCCGTACCACCCATATTTGCCATACACAAGCCGGCAGTAATACCAGCTTCCATTGGATAGAATCCAACAAGTCTTCCAACAAAACCAGCACCAATAACTGCACCAAGACAAGTAAGCAAACAAAGAATCAAGTATGTAAAACTGAATGTTTTGATTACAACATCAAGACTCAAATAGCACAAACCGATACCAACAAGCAAAGAAGTTGTAAGGTTCTTCATAATAAACTGGAACCACTGATAACAAGCAATTTCGATCGACTCAGGAAGAGCTCCTGTAATTTTACAAATTGCTACAGTAATAATCATCCATGCATAAGCATGAATAGAAACTTTTGGAATTAAAATTCCCCACCATTTAGAGAAGATGTATCCAATTGCAAAGAATGAAATTGCAACGAACATACCAATACCCATGTTAGCAACAGTGATATGATCTCGTTTTGCCTGAATTTCTGGGCTAATTTCCAGTTCTGATGCATCTGCAACGCCTGTCTGCATCAAAGCACCCTGTCCATTCAGTTTTTTGCTTGTAAAGATTTTGACCAAGAGACCAGCAAGTACGATTGAAACCGCGTTACCAATTGCAACAGCTGGATTCATGATTGAAATTGCTTCGCTAGCTGTCATTGTTCCTGATGATTCAAAAATCTTACTTAGAGGAACAGCTCCAGCACCCATACCACCACCCATGATTGGCAGAGCAATAAGGAGCAAAGCCTTGATAGCACCAAAACCTGTTACAGCTCCTGTAATTCCTGCAAGAGAGAATGAAAGGATGATACCACCAAAAATAGCAGGGAAGTAACGCGCAGCAGCCTTCATCAAAAGCTTGCGGTTCATACCAAGTATAGAACCAGTAATAAGTGCTGCAATATAGAAGTCCAAGAATGCTCCAGTTGGTTTAAAAAATGTATCGATATTTTTCATCAATGTGGTAGTGTATGTTACACCATCTTTAGCTTTTGTCATCAAATCAAACAAGCCAAAAAAGTTAACATATCGCAAAAATCCCATACCAAAGATGATAACAATTGCACCACCACCAAGATACGAGCGTACAATTGGTAAACGATCACCTAATTCCTGTAAAACAGTACCAAATACAATCATGAAAGCAAAACAACCAGCCATACCAGCAGGAAGTACGCCAATCATTGTCGCAGCAAGTACAATTACTGAAAAAATTGCAAAATAGTACCACGGTAAATTAAAAAGTTTAAAAACTTTTTTTTCCTCTGCCATACATTTCTCCTTTTACTTTTACAATTACTTTATTCCAACAATGATACCCCGCTTAGATATCACTGTTAAAAATCAAAAATAGCGTTTTACTAGATTCTGGCAACACCAGATTTTCTTGCAGCTTCTGCGACAGCCTTTGCAACAGCAGGACCAACACGAGGATCAAATGCAGCAGGAATAATATAATCCTCATTGAGCTCATCATCAGAAATTAAAGAAGCCAATGCTTTTGCAGCAGCGATTTTCATTTCTTCATTAATATCACTTGCACGGACATCAAAAGCACCTCTGAAAATTCCAGGGAAAGCAAGAACATTATTAATCTGGTTAGGGAAGTCACTTCTACCTGTAGACACAATTTTTGCACCAGCAGCTTTAGCATCATCAGGGAAAATCTCTGGAGTTGGATTAGCACAAGCAAAAATAATAGGATCTCTATTCATTGAGCGGACCATATCCTGTGTAACGGAATTGGGAGCAGAAACACCAATAAATACATCAGCACCTTTCATAGCATCAGCAAGACCGCCCTTTAAGCCTCGCGGGTTTGTCACTTCGGCCATTTCTTCCTTTATCCAGTTCAGTTTTTCACGACCTTTATAGATAATACCAGTACGATCACAAAGAGTAACGTCTTTAGCACCAGCACTTAATAGCAGTTTTGTAATAGCGATAGCTGCAGCACCTGCACCGTTAACAGCTATTTTTATATCTTCGAGTTTTTTTCCAACAACTTTGAGACCATTGGTAAGACCTGCCAAAGTAATTACAGCAGTACCATGCTGATCATCATGGAAAATAGGAATATCACATTTTTCTTTTAGCTTACGCTCAATTTCAAAGCAACGAGGAGCTGCTATATCTTCAAGATTTACACCGCCAAAAGAACCTGAAAGCAGATATACTGTATTTACAATTTCATCAACATCTTTTGATTTTATACAAAGAGGAAAAGCATCTACACCACCAAACGATTTAAAAAGCACACATTTTCCTTCCATAACAGGCATACCTGCTTCTGGACCAATATCTCCTAATCCCAAAACTGCCGTACCATCTGTTACAACAGCAACAAGATTATTGCGACGAGTAAGTGTGTAGCTTTTATTTATATCTTTCTGGATTTCAAGACAAGGTTCTGCAACACCAGGTGTATAAGCCAAAGACAAATCTTCTTTTGTCTTTACCGGAACTCTGGAAATTACTTCGATTTTTCCATTCCATTCACCATGTTTTTTCAGTGATTCTTTTGCGTAATCCATATATATCTCCCTTTTATTAAAAAATTGGTTGCCCCACTTTGTATTCAGTATAGTAGTCAATGACACCTCAACAAACCCTTTTGAAAATAAAAAAAACGAAACTTTTCCCTGAAAAATGATTCTATAGGCTGTATCTGTGATACACTTTATACAATTTTAGGTACAGTTTTATTATGAAAAGAAAAGGTATTTCATCAGTATTTTTTAAAGTGCTCTTCATTTCTATCAGTGTTGGCTTTCTTGTTTTACTTGCGACACTCGCAATTACACTTAAATTTTCAATTGCTACATTACATGAAAAAAATGACAATACTTTAAAAGCGCTAGCAATTTCATTGTCACAAAGTGAGATCGTAAAAGAGTCCCTCATGCAGGGGACCTGTTCACCATCACTCATGAGCTTTATTGATTCCCTTATAGCGAATTTACCGACAATGAGCGTATTGACCATTGCAGACACAAACTCCATACGGTTATACCATGTTGTTCACAGTAGAATCGGCCAGCCATTTGTAGGAGGTGATCAAGGCGACTGCCTTGATGGCAAGGCGTATTTTTCAAATGCAGTCGGAACATTGGGCTTACAACGACGTTTTTTTTCGCCAGTAATGGATGCAGACAATACTGTAATAGGTTTTGTAATGGCAAGTACCACTATTAGCCAGTCACAGGAGTTTACTCGCGAAATTCTTCGTGCCTATTTTGGTCTTGCTATTTTACTCTCAATTATTTCTATATTATTCTCATTTTTAACATCATTGTTTATTCAAAAAGTGCTTTTAGGGTTTAGCCCGTTTGATTTGGTACAATCCTACCTAAAACAAAACGAAGTCTTAAACGCCCTTACCGAAGGCGTTATTTTAGTTGATACAACAGGAAACATACAACTTGCTAATTCCGCTTCTGAAAAAATGCTCGGACATCCATCCGATTTTTTAGTAGGAAAAACACTCAATATGTTTATACAAGATATAAAAGGTGGCTCTATCATTGATTGTGATCAAAACAATTTTCCGACTAACCGTCCAAACCTCTTAGCCACCTGTCTTCCCTTAAAAGAGCGAAAAAGAACAAATGGTAACATTGTCATTCTTACTGACCGTTCCGAAGCAATGCGCAATGCAGAACAACTAAGCGGTACACGACATATCATTTCTGCACTACGAGCAAACAGCCACGAGTTTATGAATAAACTTCAAGTTCTTTCAGGGCTCTTACAAATGAACAAAACAAATGAAGCACAGGAATACATTAATACCGTATCCGCACTACACTCGCAATCGCTCACGCCTTTTCTAAAACTCATAGAAAATACCAATGTATGCGCCTTACTTCTCGGTAAACTCAATAATGCCCGAGAAATGAATATCGAAGTAAAACTATTACCAAATAGTCATCTCTCTCGGCACAGTCCCTATTTAACAACTACAGAATTAATTACTATAATAGGAAATCTATTTGAAAATGCCATTGAAGCCATAAATGCACAAATCTCCGAGGGATTACGTAACATAACTCTACAAATTACCGAAGATAATACAGGATTGCTGATTATGTTTTCAGATACGGGGATTGGTATGACTCAAGACATAATCGATCATATTTTTGAAGAAGGTTTTTCTACAAAAGGTCAAAAAGGCAGGGGATACGGCATGTATCTCCTCCAAAAACTGGTAAACAGAAATCATGGAACAATCGAGATTGATTCAGATCCAGGTTATGGCACAACATTTACCATCATTTTTCATGAAAAGAACAGGGAGCTATACGGTGACACATACAATAATAATCGAAGATGACCCTATGGTTGCACAAATCAACAGGCAATACATACAACAAATACCAGAGTTTTGTGTTGATGCTATTTTTGAAGAAGCTCAATCAGCCTGGAATTATCTTCAAAATAATACAGTTAATCTTGTTCTTCTTGATGTATTTATGCCTGGCATGGACGGCATCACCCTATTGCATAAAATTCGCTCAGAAAAAATCAAATGTGCCGTCATTATAATCACTGCTGCCACAGAGATGTCAACTGTCCATGATGGTTTACGACTAGGAATCATTGACTATCTTATAAAACCATACACATTTGAGCGTTTTCAAGAAGCCATCAAAAAGTACACCAACCGTATGAATTTGCTCAATAATGGTACAAAAGCAAATCAAGAAGTAGTAGACCAACTGTTAAAAAACTCGATTACTCCAGAAAAAATAACAAACATAAAACTTGAAAAAGGACTTAATGCGCAGACGTTAGAGCTCATTCTATTCCATCTCCAAAAGACACAAAGTAAAGAACACACCTGTGAGACCTTATCCAAAGCTTCAAATCTGTCAAAAGTCACTGTCAGACGCTATTTAAATTATTTAATCGAGGAAGGTAGTGTTTCAAGTTCCATTGATTATGAAACTGGTGGTCGGCCGCGCATTATCTACACTTTAGTGTAGCGATATGAAGTCGCCGTTCCTATGATGATAGTTTTACCACAATCTGGAATAAACCGATTCTATGCAACTCCTCCCAGCCAGCCATAATGCTGAACAGACACTAGATATAGTGTGTCCTTTTTCATCCGGTTCTTTTATTTTCTGTGTCATTATTTGGGTGCATATCAGTCATGCGGCTTGACCACTAATGTCACACGACATGACTACTAATGTCACACGACATGACTACTAATGTCACACGGCTTGACTACTAATGTCACACGGCTTGACTACTAATGTCATACGGTATGACAACATAAGTTATGCGGCTTGACTACTAATGTCATCGGAATCGTATACGTTGTAGCGGCGGCACGACGTAGCTTATTATCTTGCAGATCACAAACGATATAGCCTTTAATGTCAAGAGATGATACACTTGTGCTACTATGAGCGGAAACACAATTGGCACAGTATTTAAAGTAACAACATTTGGCGAAAGTCACGGACAGGCATTAGGAGCCGTAATAGACGGTTGCCCCGCAGGAATTCCAATTTCAATAGAAAAAATACAAGCAGCATTAGACAAACGACGCCCGGGAGCACATGGCGACAAACTCAATGTAGCCGTAACATCCCGTAGCGAGCCAGACACTGTCGAAATTCTCAGTGGTGTATTTGACGGCATATCAGAGGGGACACCTATTGCACTCCTTATCCGTAACACATCACAACGCTCAAAAGATTATGGCAATCTTGCCACAACATTCCGCCCAGGACATGCAGATTTTACCTATTATGAAAAATACGGAACCCGCGACTATCGTGGTGGCGGACGCTCAAGTGGACGCGAAACCGCCGCACGTGTTGCTGCCGGAGCTATCGCCCAAATGATCCTGGACGCAGTTGGAGTAAAAATCACTGCATATACAGAGCGAGCCGCAGGCATCAGCTGTAAGACGATACAGCTTGATCACATAGAGCAAAATCCTATGCGTGCAGCCGACAACGAAGCCGCAAAAGCAATGACTGCAAAAATAGAGGAACTTCGCAAAAACGGCGACAGCACTGGTGGCATCATCGCCTGCCAGATCACAGGAGTGCCTGCCGGTTTGGGAGAACCAGTTTTTGACAAACTTGATGCCGAGCTTGCTAAAGCAATGCTTTCTGTCGGGGCAGTCAAAGGCATAGAGTTTGGTTCTGGATTTGCCGTTGCCGATATGACAGGTTCTTCTAACAACGACTCCATGAGATCCTCTGATGGCACAGCACAATTTGTCACAAATAATGCGGGAGGCATCTTAGGTGGTATCTCAAACGGAAACGAAATCTACTTTAGACTTGCCATAAAACCAGTACCTAGTATATTTAAGCCGCAACAGACTATACAAGTAGATCAATCAGATGATGCAAACCACTTTGCAGAGACAGACTTGACGATTCAAGGACGGCATGACATTTGTCTCTGTCCAAGAATAGTCCCCGTTATCGAAGCAATGGCTGCAATAGTATTAGCAGACATGTATCTACGACAACGCTGTGCTAAAATCTAATTATCTGCAAAAGGAATATCCATGAAATCGCTACACAAAACACTCATTGCCCTTACTTCGCTTACGTTCCTCACCCTTGTCTGTCTTTTTTCATGGTATGTCAATTCGCTTGCAAATCCAAAAACACCCATAGCGCTTACTCAAACACAGCAAGAGCAATTAAATACAACACTCGATACAGCGTTCCCAGGCAGACGACAGATTCTGCATCCACTCCCCTATCCGACAAAACCGGTAACACTTGATGTCGGTGCCGAGAGTGCCATCCTCATTGACTTTAACACTGGCTCCATACTGTACGAAAAAAACGCCGATGAGCTTATCCCGCCCGCCTCAATGACAAAGATAGTTGTCATGTACATCGTCTTTAAAGAAATTGTTGAGGGACGTTTATCACTTACTGATGTTGTTCCACTCACCCCAGACTGTTATGCAGTCAATCTGCCTCGTGATGCTTCTTTAATGTTTCTTAACGCAGGTCAAAGCGTGACCGTAGACGAGTTACTTACAGGCTTGGCAGTAGATTCCGGTAACGATGCAGCAATCGCCCTGGCAAATCATATCAGTGGTAGTGTAGATGCCTTTGTTGCCCGCATGAATGAGGAAATACATCGCTTAGGACTTATCCATACTCATTTTGTCGAGCCATCTGGCTATGACGAAAACAACATTACGACTGCTAAAGAATTTGCAGCGATTGCACGCAATTATATACAGACCTATCCAAAGGCATTGGAAAAGTATCACTCACGTCCAGAGTTTAGCTATCCGCTGCCGCACAATCTTCCAGGCTATCCCAGTGATGAAGTGCATACCATAACCCAACACAATACAAACAAGCTTTTGCCTATTCTTGAAGGCTGTGACGGGTTAAAAACAGGATTTATTTACGAAAGTCGCTATAATCTTGCACTCACTGCAAAGCGAGGCAATAATCGTTTTATATCTGTTACCATGAAAGGTCCAGGAGTCGGAAGCGCACAAGGCAACCAATGGCGCATTCATGATGGTACAACAATGATGGAATGGGCTTTTTCCAGTTTTTGCGATTATACAAACACTGCTCCAGACACATTTACGATAGCTGTACCAGGAGCAAAAGAAAAGTATATTGCTCTGGTCCCCGCATTCCCTATCAGCAACATAACGGTACCATTTATATCGGGTAACAATGCGCAAGAAGCAGCAAATGCCGTCAAAGTGACTATTGAGCTGCCTCCGTATCTGACAGCTCCTATTCAGCAGGGGGCAGTATACGGAACAATTGTATATACGCTTGATACTCATGTATTACAAAAAGTGCCACTAGTAGCTGATAGATCAATAGAACAGCCTGCATTACCTATGAGAGTTATCGGAAAACTTGCTTCGTTATTTTTGAAACACTGATACAGGGACAATATCAAATCCTGCGTCAAGCAGTTCGTTAATAAGCAATTCCAGGTTTTCGTACAGATAGTCACTTCTCTTTCCTGACATAGTCCCCAGTGAAATTGGCAAAATTCCCCCATTTTGTGTCCGTACGATTTCCAGATATTTATTTATCAATTGTGCTGAAGTATAATACGTTTTTTTACCGGATAAACCTTCTTCAAGAGTTACCGTATCAAACACATCAGTTGAGACACCGACATAGGTATATCCGGCTTTACTACCAGCAGTAAAAATGGTATCACTAATTACATACTGTGGAGCATGCCAGAATAACGATAATTCCTTTCCAGTACAACTATAAAAATCATCTTCATTACGTGCCAGACCACGGCGGATAAAGCTTTCATCAACGACAAAATCAGTAGATGTCAAATCTGCATTTGTATAAAACAGCGATGCACACTCCTGTCCTGCAAGCACTATCTGTCTTGTTTGTAATGGATAGCGATCAATAAAATCACCATTAATAAAGAAAGTACAAGTAAGGTTATATTGCTGTAACAAAGACAATATCTGCGGTAAACCTTCTGCAGAATCAATTGCATCAAATACAAGTGAAACCTTTTTACGCTCCGGCAATTGTCTGATACTATCAGAAAAGAGTGGCCGCGTTACTGCATCACCTATCATAGAGCGTACATACGGTACGTTGTCAAACAAGGCATTCAAAGGCTCGCCCATATAGACTCGATAGTGTCCATTTTGTACTATCGTATCAGCAGAAGGGTACGAAGAAACACTTTTCTTCCAGACTTTGTCTTCTTTTTTAAACTCATACTGTATGTTGCCCTGCAGAGCGTATACAGTAGAGCTTGGTGACCAATATGCAGCATCAATGGAAGAAATATAGAGTAATTGTACCTGCTGTGTGTCACACTGCCATTCTCTAATCGTCTTTATGCCACCGACACATAATTGCATGGAATTTTTCCATGCCAACGAAATGACAGTCTCACCAGCAAGCGTTGCTACTTCTGCACCACGTTTAACATCGTACACTACCACACCATAAGAAGTACCAAAGGCAACACGAGAGTTATCCGGACTAACTGCAAAAGTCAAAGGATTGTCTATCGTGGCAAATTGTTGCAACGATGTTGTAAGACTATATAGGCGGGCTTCTTTTTTGCCAGTGGTAAAAGGTATCACTTCCGCAAAAATAACAGGTCGCGCATTTTGCGCCCACAATACAGACAAATGAACGGTAGAACTATCTTTATTTACAAACGGAGCACTATAGAGAGCCTGTGCCCACGTAAATTCTTCCGGTGCCAATGAGTAATAGGTTATCACCCGTTTATTTTGAATAACGACACACTCCGTACCAGCAGCATTTATTGCAAATGTATCTGTCTTACTGTCAAAGGGAAGAGGCAACATAGCAATACCGGTACTATTGTTTATAAACGGAGCATACATCGTTAAGGTTTGTAATGCAGTAAAACGAATATGATATATGGTATCACCACTGATATAATACATATGGTCAGATGAAGGACAACAGACAGACTGTATAGTACCTGCACCTATTTTTCTATATTTTTCATCGATTTGCACGTTTTTAAAGTATGCATCAGGTATACAAAAAAAGAGATTTCCTTCTTTTTCATAAATGACAACGGAACTATCAGGAGACCATTTTACCGGAACATCACCGTATGAAAAATCAACGGAACCGCTTAAAAGTAATTGTTCTCCTGTTTTTACTTTTTCTATGATAAGCGGACCAGTAGCATTATGCGTTTTTTTTACAAAACATACCCACTCACCATCTGGACTGACCGAAACAGGGGACAGCATACCTGAATAGGCAGGCATTTCATACGAATATTGTAACCAATCTAACTGAGAAGTGACAAACGAGTATCGGGCTGTTCCATAGCGATTACGAATCTGGAGCATGGTATTTCCTGCTACCAATTCCATGCGTTCAGGATAGCAAGTCATCAGCTCTGGATCACCTGCTGACATACCATTTTTTATCAGAACAGAAAACAACGAATTGACAGGATACGTACCAGGAATTGATTCGTTAAGAGAAAATAGCAATTCATCATGACCATTCAAGTCAAGGCTACCAAACCGTATGCTGCTAAAACCAACGGCAGGGACAAGCAAAAAAAGGAGTACAACAAGGGCCTTGCAGCTCTGCTTTATCATTTATGCATCTCCGTACTTAATACGAGAGTATTCAATTCTTTTTCCAATTGATCAAGCTGATCCTGCATATGTGAAAGACGATTATTTCTGTCAGTTGCTTGTATAACTTCAAGCTGCTCAAAAACTCCATCTAAAGAGTCTTTTTTTTGCATACGAGCCTGACCACACCAAGGACAATAGAGAAAATCACTTTCAATAGTTCGTCCACAACAATGGCATACATGAACAGAAGTCATAAACACACCTCTTTCATTTTCAAATATTATTTCAAAACACTTAACGGGTCAATCAGCTGACCATTTTTGTATACCGTAAAGTGCAGATGATTACCTGTTGAGTACCCTGTAGAACCAACCGCCCCTACACGCTCTCCTTGTCCTACAGACTGTCCTTTTTTTACCAGTATCTTAGACATGTGTCCATACAATGACTGGTATCCATTACCATGATTTATTATAACATAGTTTCCAAAAACATTGGAAAAACCAGCAACAATAACCTTACCACCCATAGCTGCCTTTATAGGAGTACCTTTTGGAGCAGCCATATCAATTCCTGTATGTCGAGACTTTGCACCAGTAATAGGATCAAGACGCGGTCCAAAACGAGACGTAAGTCTCCAACCAGAAGCAATAGGATATATAAACTGCTCTCCCATAGCTTGCCGGATACGTTCTGCTGAAAGTTTTGCACCAGGAATAAAGAGTTTTTGACCAACTTGCAATTCTTTCGTGTCCAAATCATTGACATCAAGAATGTCTTCCATCGCAATATTATAGCGAGAAGATAATCCTTGCATCGTGTCACCACTGCGAACCGTATACGTAAGACCATCTACCGAGGGGATCGTCAATTTTTGCCCCGAACGTAATTGTCGTACATTATCAATGTTATTAACCGCAATAAGCGTTGAGATATTGGTAAGTCCAAATTTGAGTGTTATACCAAGCAATGTATCACCAGATACTACTGTATAAGTTTTATAAGACACAGGTTGATTAAATGAATACTCCGAGGCCTGTAACAGCGTACCATCTTCATTTAAGATATTACCTTCAGCATCAAATTTACCTATTGAGTCCAAGGCAAACTGCTGCATGATACCGTTCAATATCTCCAGTTCCTGTACAGGGATATCCTTTAAAGCTACTGGTGTGGCAAAATTATAAAAATACATGCACAGCCCATACACAAACACTGCTGTACAAGCACTGAGTATAGTAACTGTAATGCGATACCAGTTTCGCTTATACGATTGCAGACAGACATCAATGATAGCTCCAATATATCGTAATGTTCCTCGTATAGAAAAAACAGAAGGGGTATACGAACTCGTTGGCATATACATTCTATTTGGCAAAACCGCCTGTCCTGAAAGTCCTGTCACAGGAGATAATCTGCGGCTTTTTCGTGATGTACGATTATGAGTTATTCTGAGATATGAAAAGATATTTTTTTTACTATTATAATTGGAACCAACGTAGTTTATTATTTCCATAAATTCTCTATCGACATAAATGACACCTCATATTAGAATAAAGAAATCATGCTGGACAAAAAAACACACATTTCAGCACCTGTATGGATAACCATTGGTGTCATCGTAGGGATCATAGTTAAACTTTTTTTTATAGATTTTTTAACAGTATCTGGTACCTCAATGGAACCAACAATTCATGACGGGTCTATCATATGTGTAAATAAGGCAGCATTTGGTTTTGCCCTACCAGGGAAAAGTTCTCTTTTTGTACAATGGGCTTTTCCCAAACAGGAAGATATTGTAATTTATTTATACGATAATAAAATAGTCGTAAAAAGATGCATTGCAACGGCAGGAACAGAACTAACATATACCAACACAAATGGATATAGTATGACAGTAGCGCATCAGACAATTCCTTTAACCGAAGTACAATATAAGATGATGCATACCTGTACCAAAGTACCAGAAGGATATCTCCTGGCTGTAGGAGATAATTATGCATATTCGATAGACTCCCGTACTTACGGTTTTGTCGCTGTAGGAGATATACTAGGGAAAGTTGTATGCAAATGAATTCCTTTTTTAAACCTATACAAACCATTATCATCGGTATCTGTGCGCTCTGTTTTGCGTTAGTTGTCATCATTACCTATGGTAAAATTGCTTTTGAGCCAGAAAACCAAATTGTACAAAAGAGCTCATCAGTCGAGCGAGGTTCCATTGTCGACAGGAACGGTAAACCGCTTGCAGTCCAAACTCACTTTTATCATCTCGGTGTCAGTCCTACTGTCATAAAAAATCCTGACAAGCTTGTTCATGACATAGCTCCAATCCTGTCTCTTACTCCAGAAGATGAAGCTGACATGATTAAAAAAATACAGGAGTCAACCAGCCGATTTATTTACATACGCAAAAAACTGGATCAGGCAACATATGACGAACTAAGCAAGATCATATCTGATGGTAAATATACTGGTGTACGTTTTGATACCATACCAGGACGTGTCTACCCAGAAAACTCACTTGCATCACAAATCATCGGCTATATGGGTGATGATGGCAAAGGATTATCAGGTGTTGAGTACTCCATGCAAAATACGCTCAGTCCAAATCCTAAGCTTGGCAATCAAAATACCACACACGGTCAAAATGTGTATGTAACCCTTGATGCAAATCTCCAATACAAACTCGAAAAAATAGCACATAATGCTATGGAGACAACACAAGCTGCCAGCATGATGCTGATTGCAGCTAATGCCAAAAACGGAGAAATTCTTTCCTACATCAGTTTTCCATCAGCTGATTTGAATAATTTTAGTAATGCCTCAAGTGAGGAGCGACGGGACCGTCCCGCAATGGACGCTTATGAGCCAGGTTCTGTATTTAAGATTTTTACCGTTGCAACATTAATCGAAATGGGTGGCATATCCCCTAATGATTCTTTTTATTGTGATGGTATATATGAAAAAAAAGCAGGCAATGAAAATATCCGCATCAAGTGTCTCGAACATCATGGCTGGGTGACGGCAAGAGAGGCACTCAAATATTCCTGTAACGATGCGCTTGCTCAAATAAGTGATAAAATTGATGCCGAAACCTTTTTAGCTCGGATACATGCCATGGGATTTGGTTCCCGTACCGATATCGAACTCCCTGGCGAAACCACGGGATTGGTAAAATCAACATCAGACAAACTCTGGTCTGCACGTTCAAAACCGACCATGGCAATGGGACAAGAAATAAGTGTCTCTGCATTGCAGATGGTACATGCAGCAACGGCCATTGCCAATGGAGGCATTCCGATAAAACTGTCTATCATCCATAAACTAGCTACCTATGATGGCAAAGATACGTTTATTCATACTCCAGTATTTGAAAACCGCTTATTCAAGCAAACGACGGCAAACTATATCTTAAGTTGTATGGAAACAACAGCAGAATCAGGTACTGGTCACCGTGCACAACTGGGAGACATTTCTATCGGTGTAAAAACCGGAACTGCACAAATGGCAGACCCTGTACACGGTGGTTACAGCGATACGGACTTTTTATCAAACTGTCTGGCTATATTTCCTATCGAGGATCCTGAAATTATACTCTACATTGTCATCGAAAAGGCCCAGGGAGAGACTTACGCAGGACGTATTGTTGCTCCTGTTATTGCAGAAGCTGCTGATACCATCATCGATCATCTCGGCATGAACCGCGGTAGTGCAACATCTCTTGCACACTCCGGGCATATATCCATAAAAAGCAATACTCCTATCAAAATTGGTTCAGATTTGCCAGATTTTACCGGTATGTCTAAACGAGATCTTCTCCCCTTGCTTGACCGAACCGATATAAATATCATCATTAATGGTAATGGGTGGGTTAACAATCAAACGCCGCCAGCTGGTACTCCCATTACAGAGAACATGACCATTGAACTCAATCTGGAATAACAACATCATTCTATTACAAAATCGTTTTCCTCAATTATATGAGCTGTACCAGTCGGTTATCACAAAAATCACACAAACCGATGATGTACAGCAATTGTCACTCTTTCCTTTTTGGCATATTGAACAAGCTAAAAATGGTATGATTACCGCACGTGAGGGAAATCTTCTTCTTCACTCAGCGTACAATCCGGAACGCGAAATACAACAAATCATTGCAAAAGCCTTGCAAAGTACTCATGATACGGCAGTCTTTTTAGGCTTTGGAATCGGTTACTTACCTATAGCATTTGCAAAAACTTTTCCTACAAGAGAGCTGATTATTATAGAGCCGGATATCTTACACTTTTTTGCCTCCCTGCTCCTTGCAGACTGGAGTGCAGTACTGACCCATGATCAATGTATTCTTGCAGTGGGATGCCCTACACAAACAGCTTTAGCCCTGATAGAAAAGAGCACAATCCATCATTGTGATTTTTATGCACAGCAAAATCAAACTATGCATGCAGCTCCCTATTTTGCTGAGTTACAGAGACTTATAGAACGAAATAAACAAAAGGAAGCTATTAATACAAACACCCTAGATCGTTTTGCGGGATTGTGGCTCAAAAACAGCTGTCGCAATCTCCATCAATTTGTTACCGGAGATGGGATACATATCTATAAGGACATGGCAAAAAACATCCCGTCAGTAGTACTTGCGGCAGGACCATCCCTCGAAGCCATTCTTCCCCATCTGGTTGCAATCAAAAACAAGGCTATCATCATTTGTGTCGATACAGCACTGCGAGCCTGTCTCCGTTATGGTGTGGAACCAGATTTTATCATCCTGGTTGATCCTCAATACTGGGCAGCACAACATATCGCAGGGCTCCATGCCCCACACTCCGTATTAATAACAGAGTCGGCAGCCTATCCAACAGTATATCGTTTTCCGTGTCGTAAAATCGTATCCTGTTCATCATTGTTTCCACTTGGACAATACTTTGAAAAAAAGCTTGGTTCTAAAGGTACTCTGCAGGCAGGCGGTTCCGTTGCAACCAGTGCTTGGGACTTTGCACGATACATCGGCAGTCCTGCCATTTATGTCTGTGGTTTAGATTTAAGTTATCCAGATAAAAAGACACATATTACTGGCAGTACGTTTGAAGAAGCTATACACAGAAGTGCAACATTACTATCCCCCGCCGAAAAGAGTGTCACACAAATGCTTTTTAGTGCCACAACAGAGTGGGCAACTGATTTTGACGATAATCCAGTGCTTACCGACCAGCGCATGAAACTCTTTGCCTGGTGGTTTGAAAGTAAAATCGCCGATACACATACGGCAGTAACATACACACTAAATCCAAAAGGTATTCGTATTCCCGGCATGGTCGTAACCCCAGTGGACACCCTGCTCGCTCAAAATGATAAAAAAGAACAAAAGGAAGCTTTTTGGACTACCAGCGAACAACACCAAGTTACTATTACCGACATACAATATCAAAACGTCCTTACAGAACTCAAAAAAACGCTTGACGATTTGTATCACATCGCAAAAAAAGGACAATATGAATGCAATGCCGTTTTGGAAAAGCAAAATCCTGACTACGAAAAAGTTTTTTCAAAATTAGAACAAATTGACACAACGATACGTATGCATAAAGGTAAAGATGCCGTATCTCTTATATTCCCTACCGAAAAAAAACTAAACAGCATTATGCAGGGGTATACCTTTTCAGACTCCCCACATCGTAAAACGTTGCAACAGTCCCGTATCATCTATGAAGAGCTCTGTCACGCTATTACCGAGTATCAAAATGCGATGGCTTCTATCTAAAACGAAATTGTAGAGGTTGATCTTGCATTCTTGAGGATACTTTGGCTCTTCCAGAGACATACTGTTTCTTTTTCCCAGTACCCTATACACCCCCTTTAATTTATGCTATTCTGTCTTCATTAATACTGAAATGCGGCGCAGCCAGTGTCGCTAAAGGAGTAACAAAAAAATGGCTAATGATGAACACAAATGTACCTTGGATAAGATCATAAGTCTTTGTAAACGACGTGGTTTTGTCTATCAAGCAAGTGAAATTTACGGTGGACAGGCTGGTGCTTGGGATTATGGTCCGCTTGGTGTAGAATTTAAAAGAAATATACAGAATGCATGGTGGCATTACATGACACAACTGCACGATGATGTAGTTGGTCTTGACTCTGCCATCTTCCAACATCATCGCACTTGGGAAGCATCAGGTCACGTTGCACACTTCAGTGACCCAATGATTGATTGTATGGAATGTAAAGCCCGTTTCCGTGCAGACCAGCTTATCGAAGAGTATTGTGCATCTCACAAAATCACACCTGCAAAACCAATTGATACCATGAGCCATGAGGAAATGAAGCAGTTTGTTGAAGACAATAACATCAACTGTCCAACCTGTGGCAAACATAACTATACAGATGTTCGTGAATTCAATTTGATGTTCAAGACTCATCTTGGACCGGTAGCAACAGATGCATCTTTGATTTATTTGCGTCCAGAGACATGTCAGGGTATCTTTACCGATTTTAAAAATATCGTACAGTCTAACCGTATGAAAATTCCTTTTGGTGTTGCACAAGTTGGTAAATCATTCCGCAACGAAATTATCTTCAAAAACTTCATTTTCCGTACCTGTGAATTTGAACAGATGGAAATGGAGTACTTCTGTAAGCCAGGTACCGAAGACGAAACATTCTCTCGCTGGAGAACAGAACGCTGGAACTTCTATCTCAAATATGGTATCAGCGAAAAGAACTTGAACTGGCATCACCATGATAAGCTTGCTCACTATGCAAAAGACGCTTACGACATCCAGTACAACTTTCCAATTGGATTTGAAGAAATCGAAGGTATCCACAGCCGCACAGACTTTGACTTATCTCAGCACACTGAGTACAGTGGCAAAGATATGTCATATATGGATCAGGAAGATGGAAACAAGAAATATATTCCATATGTTGTAGAGACCTCTGCAGGTCTTAACCGCAACTTCCTGATGTTCTTGTGTGAAGCATACGAAGAACAAAATCTCGGAACTGATGGAAATGATGACTATCGTACTGTATTGCATCTTGATCCACGTCTGGCACCTATCACCGTTGGTGTATTGCCAGTCATGAAAAAAGATGGTTTGGCAGAATTGGCAAAAGAGATTCAGCATGAACTCAAAGAAGACTTTGTCACCGATTATGACGCAAGTGGTTCTATCGGTAAACGATATCGCCGCCAAGATGAAGTTGGTACACCATTCTGTGTAACAATCGATCCACAGACAAAAGAAGATGACACCGTCACTATCCGTTTCAGAGATACCATGGAACAAATTCGTGTTGCACGTAAGGATTTAATTGCAAAAATCCATGAAAGCATCCGCAATTACAAATTTGTTCGTCCTGAAGCATAATCGGTTGTAATCAGTATGGAATACATAGCACTCGGCAAATCTAATCTGATGGTCAGTCGCACGGCATTTGGAGCAATGTCCCTCAAAGACATTGCCAATGTTGAAGATGCTGTAAAATTGGTACATCAGGCATATGATGATGGGATCAACTTTTTTGACACAGCCCACTCTACTCCTGAAAGTGAAAAACGACTCGGTTCCTGTTTGCATGGTATTCGTCAGAATGTCATATTAGCAACAAAAAGCAGCGCAAAAGATGCTACAGAACTCGTCGCTGATCTGGAAGACAGTCTTATTGCTTTGCAGAGTGACTATGTAGATTTGTTCCAATACGAAACTGAAAATATTATGCCAGAACCCGATGGAAAAGATGGTATATACAAAGCACTGATAAAACTAAAACAATCAGGTAAAATCCGTCACATCGGGCTCACCTCTCAAACCCATTCTATTGCATATCATGCAATACTAAACGGGCTCTATGAAGCTATCCAATATCCTTTTAATGTACTTACCGACGAAACTTCTCAAGAATTAGTCACGCTTGCTCAAGAGTATGATGTTGGTTTTATAGCAATGAAGCCCTTGTACAGTGGGCTCGTACAGAATATTCCTTTGGCTTTTGGCTTTTTGCACCAATACGAAAATGTAGTACCTGTATGGGGTGTCCGCACCAGTGAAGAACTAAAACAGATACTTTATTTCGAAGCACATCCGCCTATCATCGATGATGCATTTAAAGAGGAATTAAAACACACTCACGATTTCTTTAACTAGAATTTGCGAAGTATCGGTCGCCGTACCGACTGCATTTTTTTTACAAACTCGTCAACTTCTTTCTTTGTAAGCGCTCGTACAACAGCCAAGTCGCCATCATTGGTCTGGAATTTACATATCATGCCTTTTTCATCCCGTTCGCCAGGAATCTCAACAATAGGATTTTTAGGCATATTGGCATTTACATCAACAACCTGACCAATCTTACCATTTTTTAACAAGACAAAACCACCAATTGGATACAAAGACAATGTAAACAAGAGTGCTTTTATGACAACAGCATCATACTGACCAGCTGCATTTTTCAGCAACTCAATCATTGCCTGAGAAGCAGATGATGCTTCTTTATAATCTCTACTTGCAGTAATAGCTTCATAGGTACAAGCGACTGCTACAATTTTTGCATAGAGACTGATCTTATCACCAGTCAAATGCTGTGGGTATCCAGTACCATTTTCTTTTTCATGATGTTCAAGCACCCCTAGTTGCATTATAAGTGGAAAATTAGCATCTTTTAATACCTGAAAGCTAAACAAAGGATGAGCTTGTATCTGCTTGCGTTCCGACTGTGATAATATCCTGTCAGTAATATACATCTGCGGAGGCAAACGGAGCATACCTATTTCATGCAATAAAGCGGTAATACCCAGTTCCATTAATTTTGGCAATGGTATGCGCATCTGGTAGCCAATAGCAATTGAAATAATAGTAGATCGTAAGGAATGATTAACAAGATAGTTTTTAGAATGATCTTCAGATGTTGGAGTAATACGCAAAAGATAGTTCTTATTATCTTTTATAAATAAACACAACTCACGTATCTCTTTCGACATTTCCTCGATATCCAATTCTTTATGAGTTGCATAACGCGTATATACTTTTGCCACATACTTCAAATACTCATCATAGACCGATTGGACTGAAGCTATTTTTTCGTCTTCGGTGTATTCGCCTTCAACAAACTTTGGAATTCCTTCCATGCTGCGTTCAAGGGACTCGGCAGGATTTTTTTTAGGCATATCAGGGGCAAAATCATTTTTTTGAGTTCCTGCAGCTGTCGTACGAGCAAGCTGAATAGTACCTTCTGAATAAATGTCGGTAAAACTCCAAACCTGCAAAGCCTTTATCATATCCTTTGTCAAAGGAGTAGCATTATTGAGCAATATAAAAGTCTTATCAAGAAAAACTTCGTCTGTAAAATACGTATTTTCTTTTAGATCAGCAACTTTAAATGTATTCATATAGTACTTTTCCTTCCACAAATATAACGGTATCAGATTTTATTCAAACAGTATACCTTTCTATCTCTATTATCGGCATATTGACTATGAAAAAGTAAGTAAGGACAAAAAAAAAGTTGAAAAACCTCACACGTTTTCCAACTTTTTTAAACATGAAGAGCACCTGCGTTATGGTAATATCCGTAGGCGTCTGGATGTCGAAATACCGCCCACAGCATTTACAATGCCCTGCATATTTTAAATATCGGTGTTCAGAAAAAAAAGATTAGTGTCTTTTGTCACTTTTTAAAAAAAAGTGAACTGTATCAAAGCATACTTTTAAAGCAACTACTAATTCAAAACTACTGTTCAAAAAAAAATGCTTAGAGTATACTATTACAAATTTTTTCTATATAAAGGGAGTCTCTATCATGGCATATTTTTTTGAGGAACCATCTCACACCTTCGGCGAGTATCTGCTTATTCCAGGATATTCTTCTGCAGATTGCATACCTGATAATGTTACTTTACGTACTCCGCTCGTTAAATATAACAAAAAAGCTGGCGAGGAATGTCCGCTCTGTTTAAACATTCCTATGGTTTCCGCTGTAATGCAATCAGTATCAGATGATAAAATGGCTGTAGCATTGGCAAAAGAAGGTGGTTTATCATTCATCTATGGTTCACAGACAATTGAGCAACAGGCAGCCATGATTGCCCGTGTTAAAACCTACAAGGCAGGTTTTGTCACTTCTGACTCCAATATCAAACCTGATCAGACTTTAACAGAGCTACAGCAGCTCATTGAAAAAACTGGTCACTCAACAGTTGCTGTAACAGAAGACGGCACTGCATCAGGAAAACTTGAAGGAATCATTACCGAAAGAGATTTTCGTGCTAATCGCTGCCCTCCAGATGCAAAAGTCCGTGACTACATGACTCCATTTAAGGATTTAATCAAAGCCGATGAGGGCATCACTTTTGAAGAAGCCAGTGACCTCATCTGGGAACATAAAATAAACCAACTCCCTATCGTTGATAAAAATGGTCATTTATTATATCTCGTTTTCCGTAAAGATTATGCTTCTCATGAATTGCATCCTCTGGAACTACAGGATCAGGAACGTCGTTATCTGGTAGGCGCTGGTATTAATACTCGTGACTATATGGAACGCGTACCAAAATTAATGGATGCAGGTGCAGATGTATTTTGTCTTGACTCTTCAGAAGGTTTTTCTGAGTGGCAACGTCGTGCACTTCATGATTTACATGAAAAATATGGTAACGCTATCAAAATTGGTGCAGGTAACGTTGTTGACCGCGAAGGTTTTAACTTCCTTGCTGAAGCTGGTGCAGACTTTGTAAAGATTGGGATCGGTGGTGGCTCCATTTGTATCACCCGTGAGCAAAAAGGTATCGGTCGTGGACAAGCAACAGCAACAATTGAAGTAGCAAAAGCTCGTGATGAATGGTACAAAAAAACTGGTGTCTACATACCTATCTGTTCTGATGGTGGTATCGTTCATGACTATCATATTACTCTTGCACTTGCAATGGGCGCAGATTTCGTCATGCTTGGACGTTATTTTGCTCGTTTTGATGAAAGTCCAACAAATAAATTGATCATCAATGGCAATTATGTAAAAGAATACTGGGGTGAAGGCAGCAACCGTGCACGCAACTGGCAACGCTATGACTTAGGTGGTGCAAAGCGTATGGCTTTTGAAGAAGGTGTCGACAGTTATGTTCCTTATGCTGGTCGATTACATGATGGCGTACGCATGACCATAAGCAAGATAACTCATACTATGTGTAACTGTGGTGCACTTTCAATACCAGAACTGCAACAGAAAGCAAAACTAACATTAGTTTCCCAAGCTTCGATTGCAGAAGGCTCTGCTCACGATGTTTTGGTAAAAAACACTACTATTCATGCAGAATAATAAACAGCTGACATACTATTTTTAAGTTGCAAATGGGGCTGTCCATGAAGTACAGATTACTTCAAAATGGACAGCCTTTTTTTTAGTTACAAAAGTTCCTGCATATCCTATTTTTATTGATACAATTTTCAAACAACCTTATACTTGGTTACAGGTTATGGAATAACCAAAATTTAAGGAGTTATAAGAATGAGTTTCAAACACTTCAATCGAATCGCTACAGGTGTATTCATAGGACTTGCTGTTTGTGCACTAGCAGCAATTGTCACATGCACCAAAAAGCCTTCCGGTGAAACGTTTACTGGTACTGGTGATGGACGTAATGGTAAAATAGAAATTTCTATTACGGTAAGCAATGGAAAAATCGTAGACGGAAAAGTACTTTCACATTCTGAGACACCAGGTCTATCAGATCCAGCTCTTACTGGAATTATCGAACAAATAAAAAAAACAGGAAGTGCAGATAACATTGATACAGTTTCAGGTGCTACGCTCACTTCTAATGGTATGATTCAGGCCATCAAAAATGCCTATGATGCTTCACAAGGTCAGAACAATTCAACAGCAAGTTATTCTGATACCGAATGTGACATTGTTATTATCGGTGCTGGTGGCGCTGGTTTAACTGCAGCAAATGAAGCACATTCAAAAGGCGCAAAGGTCATCGTACTTGAAAAGATGGGTGTTGTTGGCGGTAATACCAATTCTGCAACTGGTGGTCTTAATGCCAGTGAAACATCTGTACAAAAAAAATTAGGAATAACCGATTCTAACGAGCAGTATTTCCAAGATACCATGAAAGGTGGCCATAATAAGAACGATCCTGATTTGGTTCGTACCATGGTTGATAATTCAGCTGCAATCGTTGACTGGCTTATCAGTATCGGTGCAGACTTGAGCGATGTTGGTATTAATGGTGGATCAACAAATCCAAGATCACACCGTCCAGCAGGTGGTGCACCAGTTGGAACAATGCTTATAAAAGCCCTTGACGAAGCCGATGCAAATCTTGGTATTGACATTCGCAAAAACAATAAAGTAGTCGATATCATTGCAGAAAATGGCAAACCAGCAGGTGTAAAAGTTGAAGCAGAAGGAGCCGCCTATATCATTAAAGCTAAAGCTATCATCATCGCTTCTGGTGGATATGGTGCAAATCCTGATCTCATCGTAAAGTATGTACCACGTCTTGAAGGCTTTGGTACAACAAACCATAAAGGTGCAACCGGAGATGCATTTGCCTGGATTGAAAAATTTAACGGTGCATTTGTTGACTTGGATCAGATTCAGACCCATCCAACTGTCGTACCAGGTAGTGGCATCATGATTACAGAATCTGTTCGCGGTAACGGTGCTATCGTTGTAAATCGTGAAGGTAAACGTTTTGAAAATGAAATGGAAACCCGTGATGTTATGTCAAATGCTATTCTCAAACAAACAGGCAAGACTGCATATTTGGTATTTGATCAGAGCGTACGAGAATCACTTAAAGCTATCGAAGGCTATGTAAAACAAGGATTGCTCACTCAGGCTGATACTCCAGCTGCACTTGCAAAAGCTCTTGGTATTCCAGAAGATGCTCTCGAGAAAACAGTCAGTGATTATAACGGTTACCAGATTGCTGGAAAAGATCCAGAATTTGGCCGTAATAACAAACAGATGCCACGAGGTCTTGTAAAAGCTCCTTACTACGCAGTCGAAATTGGGCCAGCCGTTCATCATACCATGGGCGGTATTAAAATTAATACTAAGGCCGAAGTACAAAATACAAGTGGTTCATCAATTCCAGGTTTGTTTGCTGCTGGTGAAGTCACTGGCGGTGTCCATGGCGCAAACCGTCTTGGTGGTAATGCTGTTGCAGATATCTGTATTTATGGCAAGATTGCTGCAGACTCTGCACTGGAGTACATCGGCAAATAATTCTTTTTTTGGTATTAGATAAAATTAGCTTGGTGGGTTACTGTTGAAAAAACTGCAATTTTAATTTAAAGTTTTATTGAATAAATTTTATGTATTAGGAGATTTGTGAATGAATTTCAAACAGTTCAAACGTATTGCTACAGGTACATTCCTAGCAGCATCTGCGGTTGCACTGGCAACACTTGCTGCTTGTGCAAAAAAGCCAGCTGGTCAATCATTTACTGGCACTGGTGATGGACGTAACGGAAAAATCGAAATTTCCATTACGGTAAGTAACGGAAAAATCATTGACGGAAAAGTTGTTTCTCATTCTGAAACACCTGGTATCTCAGATCCAGCACTTACTGGTATCATTGAGCAAATGAAAAAGACTGGTAGTGCAGATAATCTTGATACAATATCAGGAGCTACACTTACCTCTAATGGTATGATCAAGGCTATCCAGAATGCTTATGCAGCTTCTCAGGGCAAATCAACTGAAGTTGCAAAAATGTCAGATACAAGCTGTGACATCGTAATCATCGGTGCTGGTGGAGCTGGTCTTGTTGCAGCAACTGAAGCAGCTAACAAAGGTGCTAAAGTTATAGTCCTTGAAAAGATGGGTGTTGTCGGTGGTAACACTAACTCTGCAACTGGTGGTATCAACGCTTCATATACAAAAGAACAGGAACGCCTTGGCATTATAGATTCTAAGGAAGTATTCTTTGAAGATACCATGAAGGGTGGTAAAAATATTAACGATCCTGACTTGGTACACACCTTGGTAGACAACTCTGCTGCTATCGTTGAATGGCTGCAGTCAGACATCGTCGGTGCAGATTTGAGCGATGTTGGTTTATTTGGTGGTGCAACAAACAAACGTATCCATCGCCCACAGGGTGGTGGCGCAATCGGTGCACACCTAGTTCCACTGTTGTATAAAGCAGCTCAGACTCAGGGGGCAGACATTCGTTTGAACAACAAAGTTACTGACATCATCGCTGAAAACGGCAAGCCTGTCGGTGTTTCTGTAGAATCAGAAAACGGCAACTACAAAGTAACAGCAAAAGCAATCATCATTGCGACAGGTGGTTTTGGTGCCAACTCAGACATGGTTGTCAAATATCAGCCAGGACTTGCAGGCTTTGGCACAACAAACCACAAAGGTGCAACTGGTGATGCATTTGCCTGGATTGAGAAATTCAACGGTGCTTTGTTCCAAATCGAGCAGATTCAAACTCATCCAACAGTAGTACCAAACAACGGAACCATGATTACAGAAGCTGTACGTGGAAACGGTGCTGTTCTTATCAACCGCGAAGGTAAACGCTTTGGCAATGAAATGGCAACACGCGATGTCATGTCTGCTGATGTTCTCAAACAAACTGGCAAAACAGCATTTCTTGTATTTGATCAGGGCGTACGTGATTCACTTAAAGCAATCAACGGTTATGTAAAGAGTGGTCTCACAAAAGAAGCTCCAACACTTGCAGAACTTGCAGCAACGCTCAACATTCCTGCAGATGCATTTGAAGCAACTATCAAACAGTACAACGAGTACGTAAAAGCTAAAAAAGATCCAGACTTTGGACGTAATCCAAACAGCTTTACACGTTCCTATAAGAATGCTGAAGGTAAGCAGATCGATGAAGACTGCCAAATTGCACGTGGTCCATTCTATGCAATCGAAATTGCTCCTGCAATCCACCACACCATGGGCGGTATCAAGATCAATCCAAAAGCAGAAGTCCAGACAAAAGACGGAACATCTGTTCCTGGATTGTATGCAGCAGGTGAAGTTACCGGTGGTGTTCACGGTGCAAACCGTCTCGGTGGTAACGCAGTTGCTGATATCTGTATCTTCGGTAAGATCGCAGCTGATTCTGCTTTGTCATACATCGGCAAGTAATTGACTGAAATAATACAGTAAAGTACATTCGCTCAAAGCGAAAAAAAACACCATCACGTTATGAAGTACACTTCATCTCGGATGGTGTTTTTTTTATTTTTTAAAATATAAAGCAGCATTATCTACTGTCATGTAAATAGTTTTTTAATTGCAATCGAAGGTCATCTATCACTTGTAACGTATCAAGCCCATCTTTTAATGTTGATTTTATAGGAGCTTTGCCATCCAAGTAATCAACACCATTTTGAATCATATTAGCAAAATACCCCGTCTTTTTAGGAATTTTTGGAGTCTTTTCTTTTTCAAGAGAGTAAAAACCACTGTATAGCTTTGACTCATGCCGTGTATAAAATTCAGCCAGGCCATTACCAATACGAATGCGTCCCTCTGTTCCTAATATATCGATTTCAAAACCAAAAAAATGACTGTTTCCTGAAAACGAAAAAGTTATGTCAGAGCAAATCTGTGTACGAAAGTGTGCTGCAAAATACCTAACAATCGTTTTGTCATCTTTGTCAAGGTGCATACCTGTAATAATAGGCATGGTAAATTGCAGTTTATTACGTTCTGATTCTTCATCCATAACCAAAACAGATAACAAGTACTTCACTACATCAATAAGGTGTGTGCCATCATGAAGCAAACTATATGTACCACTTTCTTCATCTTTTGGACTATAAACACGTAAGCCGGAATGGAGAGATGCATGTATACTCTGAATAGTGCCAATCTTCTTCATGTATTCTCTGGCAATAGCATAATCTTGAGCAAACCGACGCTCATGATTAACCAAAATAGGAATTTGATGAAACTCAGCATCCTCTGCAATTTGTCTACCATCATTCATATTAAGGGCAACAGGTTTTTCAAGTATTATGAGACGTGGACGAGAACGTATAGCTTCCAGTGTTGTTTCTAGATGAGCACTTTCATTAACAGCGATTATCAAAATATCAGGTCTGCAGGCAGCAAATAAATGTGCTGTATTGCTATATACCGAAGCCCGAGGAACATACTGTATCCACTCCTCACGTCGGCTAGCATTAGTATCACAACCAGCAATAATTTGAATACGTTTATTATCTTTTAATGCCATGGTATGAGATGCAGGTTGTTCTCGACGCTTATCAAACCCAAGCGAAAAACCGATACGCCCCAAACCTATAAGAGCTGCAGTATACTTCTTCTTTTCCATATTCTCAATATCGGTACATTACTGTTACCGTGTGAGAGACTTTTGTGCAATTTTCCAAACACTTATGCTATTTAAAATAAACAATATATACCATACTCTGAGTTTTTTTGACATTTTCATTTATAAGGTCTATAGTACATTTAAAAGGAGACACAATAACATGCAACATACACCTACCCCACACAATGCCGCAAAACAAGGACAAATCGCACCATTCGTACTATTACCCGGCGATCCGTTGCGAGCACAATATGTCGCTGAACACTTATTGCAAAACGCCAGGCAAGTAACTGGTATTCGTGGTATGCTGGGTTTTACTGGTTTATACAACGGAAAGTCAGTTTCAATAATGGGAAGTGGCATGGGCGGGCCCAGTGCAGGTATTTATTCCTATGAATTATTTGCTTTTTACGGCGTAGAGCATATTGTACGCATCGGTACTGCAGGTGGATACCATTCATCGCTCCATTTAGGTGATTTGGTATTTGCAATGACAGCTTGCACCGATTCAAATTATGCTTATCAATATCAATTACCAGGAACATTCTGTCCAAGTGCCGATTTTACACTGCTCAAAAAAGCAGCATCCTTTGCCGAAGAACATGGTTATAGTTATCAGGCAGGTTCTCTTTTTTCATCAGATATGTACAGTGAGTACAATGCCCTTGGTGGAGAAAAAGCATGGAAACCTTGGGCAAACATGGGTTGCATTGCACAAGATATGGAAACATATGCCCTTTACTGTAATGCTGCATATCTCAAAAAGAGTGCACTGTCAATTGTCATGAATGTTGCAGATTGCATTTCCGGAAAATGCCTTGATACCAAAGATTTTACAGCCCTAGAACCTATGATGAAAACTGCATTATCGTTGGCATAAACAGGCCTCTAAAATTGTCTTTTTTCTGCCAAGGTTCCTTTCAAAGGATGTCAAAATCCTTTATACTAGAAAGCACTTATGGCAGATTATCATGTGTTTCCGGACGCCCCTGAAGGCACTCCAAAAAGTAATTTCGTGCATTTGCACGTACATTCTGACTATTCATTGCTCGACAGCTGTGCAACCTTAGATGCACTTGTTGCAAAGGCAAAATCATTAAACATGCCAGCTCTCGCACTCACCGACCATGGAAACATGTTTGGTGCACTTAACTTTGAGCATCTATGTCACGTAAATGGTATCAATCCAATAGTTGGTGAAGAGTTTTACGTTGCCTACGGGAGTCACTTAGAAAAAAATACAGTTGAATATTCACATAAAGGTGAAGACGGTGACCGCCAGGCTCGATACTTTCATCTGATTCTGCTCTGTGAAAATCAAAAAGGCTACGAAAACATGTGTTGGCTTTCTTCCATTGCCTTTACCGAAGGTATGTGGTATAAACCACGCATTGACTTTGAACTGCTCGAAAAATATCACGAAGGATTAATCTGTTGTTCTGCCTGTATTGCAGGAGAACTTCCGCAGCTTTTGCTTGCTGGGCGTGATGATGAAGCAAAAGAAATAGCACTTAAATACAAAAATTTATTTGGTCGTGACCGCTATTACATAGAACTGCAAGATCATGGACTTGAAGATCAAAAGTTCGTAAACAAAAAGCTCATTGCTCTTGCCCGTGAATTAGATATTCAGCTTGTCGTAACAAACGATATCCACTATGTTGAAAAAGAAGACTGGGAAGCTCAGGATTGTTTACGCTGCATCGGTTTTAAAAAGAACATGAATGAACCACATCAAACTATGGGTGGAGACAGACATGAATGGTACTTTAAAACCGAAGATGAGATGAAAATTCTTTTTCCTGACTGTCCAGACGCTTACGAAAACACGCTCAAGATTGCAAATATGTGCAATCTTACAATTCATCAGTACAAAACCCAAGAATTAAAAGACTGTCTTCCTCGATTTGAACTTCCAAAAGAATTTCAGACGCATGGAGATGACTACCAGAGTGATCAAAACGACTATGTGCGCTATCTGGTCGAAAAGGGTCTTAAAATGCGCTATAAGGAAATCACGAAGGAAATCCGTGATCGTGCCGAATACGAACTCGGTATTATCTTTGGCATGGGCTTTTCAGGCTACTTCCTTATCGTTTGGGAATTCATCAACTGGGCAAAAGAACATGGAAAACCAATTGGCCCTGGTCGAGGATCAGGAGCGGGCTCTCTCGTTGCGTACGCAATGACAATTACCGATATTGATCCATTTCGTTACAAGCTGATTTTTGAACGCTTCTTAAATCCAGAACGTGTTTCCATGCCAGATTTTGACGTAGACATGGACTACGATTTTAGACAAGACATTATCCAGCATACACGAGATCTATACGGTGACGCACAGGTTGGTCATATCGTTACATTTGGTACACTTAAGCCTAAAAACTGCATTGCTGACGTTGGCCGTACGCTTGGTATTCCACTTTCAGAAGTAAACATGCTTAAGAGCAAAGTATCTGAAAACCTAAAGGCAAAACTTAAGAACTGTTTTGACCCACCAAATGAAAAGTTTCCAGATGGTGGTCAACTTGCAGAATATAGACATGATCCTCGCTACGAAAAGCTTTTTGATCTTGCCATAAAACTTGAGGGCTGTAAGCGCAACACTGGTTTACATGCTTCAGGTATGGTAATTGGTTTAACGGCACTCCCTAACTGGGCTCCCGTATTCAAAGATCCAAAGACTGGTGAAGTCGGCGTCCAATATACTATGGATATCATTGAGCCATGCGGTCTTGTCAAAATGGACTACCTTGGACTAAAAACATTATCTCTTATTCGTTATGCCGAGACCATCATAAATAAGCATAAAAAACCCGGTGAGCCAGATTTTAGATGTGATCAGGTCAGCGAAACTGATGAACAAACATTTGATCTTTTCTGCCGTGGCGATACAGTTGCCGTATTCCAGTTTGAATCCCCTGGAATGCAAAAGATTTTAAGACAAGCAAAGCCTCGTCGCCTGGAAGAGTTAGTCGCTTTAAATGCTTTGTATCGACCTGGTCCAATGAACTACATTCCTCAATACATCGATGGAAAATGGAAACCTGAAACTATACATTATCCTGATGCCTGTCTCGAAGGCATTCTAAAAGAAACCTATGGTGTTATGGTTTATCAGGAACAGGTTATGCAAGTTGCTCAAAAGATTGCAGGTTTTTCTTTAGGTGGAGCTGATATGCTTCGTCGTGCTATGGGTAAGAAAAAACCCGAAGTACTGATGGGCAAAAAAAAGGAATTTATCGAAGGTGCAGAAAAGCAAGGCTTTACAAAGGAACATGCAGATGAGATATTTGAAATCATGGTTCCTTTTGCTGGATACGGTTTTAACAAATCTCATGCTGCAGCTTATTCTGTCGTTGCGTATCGTACAGGTTGGCTCAAAGCTCATCGCCCTGCAGAATTCATGGCAGCAAACTTAACCAATGAGATCACCTCAACAGATGGGTTACCTGCATATATTGCAGAAGCAAAGCGTATGGGGATTCCTGTTGATCCGCCTGACATCAATCGTTCAGATTCCATTTTTGATGTTGTTGATGGCCATATTGTATTTGGCCTCAAAGGAATAAAGGGCCTCGGAGACTCTGCCGCTGCAGAAATTGTCGAAAAACGCAAAGAGGGGCTCTACAAAGACTTTATCGATTTTCTCGATCGAGTTGATCTTAAAACAGTCAACAAACATGCTATAGAAGTACTTATTAAAACAGGAGCATTTGATAATCTTGGCAAAAACAGAACAACTCTTTTAGCTAATATGGAACGAGCATATGAATATGCTGAGGCAAAGAAAAATGGTTCTGAAAATGGACAAGTCAGTCTATTTGAAGAAAGTGGTGAAAAAGAGTTTGCTGATTTTGTATTTGAAGATTTACCTGATGCAGACCGTATGTCCCTACTCAATGAAGAAAAAGAACTTATCGGTTGTTATGTCAGTGGACATCCTCTTGATACCTATGAAAAGGCAATAAAAGAATGTGCAACTGTTAATTCTAAAACCATCGATAGAGCGGCAAAAGAAGATCTTGCAGAAAAAAATGCTGCAAAATCATCAGGTCAAAATCCAAGGCAATTACGTAATCTTGGTAAAAGCTATATTGCAATCGGCATGCTGACTGATTTAAGAGTTATCACTACCAAACAGGGACAAGGACCTCAAATGGCATTTGGAAAATTGCAGGACTATGATGGTAGCATAGATGTAACTTTTTTCCCGCAAACCTGGGCTACACTCCGCGATAAAATACAAGTTGATGGTATCTATGCTTTCACTGGTAAGGTCGATGGAACCCGTGAACAACCATCTTTATTAGTTGATACACTTGAAGATCCTAATCAATTACAAGTCCATGCAATCAAAGAGTTACATATAGCCTTAGATGCTTCTATACAAAATGAGACCCAAATTTCGCCTTTGCGTGATTTTTTGTTTGGCACTACGGGCAGTTGTTATGTATATTTTCATATAGACACAAATATGGGGCCATATATTGTGCAGGCAAATCCGCAATTAACAGCCCCGTCGTCAAAAGAATTTATTCAGCAGCTCCAAGACAAGCCTGGAGTTCTTGAGGTTTGGACTGCATAGGTAGGTAATTTTATGTCTTCAATTTTTAGTTTGCTTGCGTCAGTCGTTTCGCTATATACATTGCTTTGCTTTATAAGAATTATCCTCACGTGGATCCCTAACGCCTCTTATTCCTCTTTTGGACGCTTTTTATCATCAGTGTGCGATCCCTATCTCAATCTTTTTAGAGGCATTCGATGGCTACAGTTTTCCATGCTTGATTTTTCTTCTATGCTGGCACTGTTTGTCTTATTTGGACTATCTGCATTGTTCAACCATATAGCCACTGAACAATCACTCCGCCTCGGTTTTCTTATCGCAAAAATTTTATTATTGCTCTGGCAACTAGTGTCTTCGATTATGACCGTTGTGATAATACTCCTTGCAATCAGACTTTTCGTTTTACTGACAAACAGAGATTCTTACCAATACGGTTCTCTTTGGTCACAGGTAGACGCAAGCATTAATCCACTTATTTTTAAAATGAGCAGTGCATTTTCTGGAGGAAAACCAGTTAGCTTTAAAAAAGCACTTATCATATCTATTATCACGCTAATATTCATTAGCTTTGCAGGCAGTTATGTTGTTTCAATTCTTGCAAATGCCTTGCATGCATTGCCATTCTAATATCTTGATGATATGAAGCTATCAGATATTCACACCCCTATAGATGTACTTCCAGGTATTGGCAAAGCAGTATCAAAGATCTTTGCCAATCTCAATGTTTTTTCAATATCTGATATACTCCAATTCTACCCTCGAGATTATGATGATAGGACTCACATCACCACACTCTCTCAATTTAGAAGCACTTCAAAAATCCATACTGTAGCAAAGGTAACTGGTCATGACTGGTTTGGCTATGGCAAGATGCGCACACTCAAGATTTATATTAATGATGGTACGATGGAAGCGCAATTAATTGCTTTTAACCGTCCGTTTCTCGAAAAGAGCCTTCCTGTTAATGCCATCATTCTTGTAGCAGGTACATTCTTCGTTAAATATAATGCATTACAAAGTACTGCTTTTGAAGCTACCGTATTGGCATCTGAGGGAAATATAGCTAACTTTACCCAAAGTCCCTTACCTGACTCAGGAATGCTTCCCATTTACCCTCTTACAGAAGGTCTGAGCCAAAAAATAGTCCGTAAAGCCGTAAAAGCTGCTATAGATACCTATATCGTTGGGTTAGATGATGAACTGCCACCCGATGTGATTGCAAAACGTGGGCTTTTATCAAAAAAAGAAGCTCTCAAAAAAATACATTGTCCTGCAAATCCTCAAGATATTACAGAGGCTCGTCATACACTTATTTTCGAAGAGCTATTCCACTTTCAATATACCATGGCTCAAAGAGCTATCAAGCATAAAGGACGATTGCCAGCTCTTTCTCTAACTGACTTAGCAGATACTGATTTACAAACGCCCCCACAATTTTCATCTGAAGCATTTATACAAACATTGTCGCCGCACCAAAAAGAGTTGCTAACTCGACTATCTTTTACACTCACCAATGACCAGATGAAAGTCATACAGCAAATGAATGATGATATCGATCGAGGATATAGAGAACGAAGTGTTTTATTTAAAGAGTCAGCAACTAACACTCACCCAAAACCTGTTTTTACCATGGCACGGTTACTACAAGGTGATGTCGGATCAGGAAAAACTTTGGTCGCCTTTTTTGCCTGCTTGAGAACTATCGACTGGAGCGGACAGTGTGCTCTTATGGCTCCTACCGAGTTATTGGCACGCCAGCATGCAGAAAATGCAGCATCTTTACTGGCGCCACTTGGAATACGTATAGCTTTTTTAACAGGAAACCTTCAATCAAAAGGACGGAACCAGTTACTAAAAGCACTCAAAAATGGTGATATCGATATTGTTATCGGTACTCATGCCCTTTTTTCATCACAAGTTCGTTACAAAGATTTACAGCTCGTCATTATCGATGAACAGCATCGGTTTGGAGTCATGCAACGTAATGCCATCATCAGTAAAGGTATCCAAACCTCCATGGAATCACTTGGCTCACAATATATTTCACCCCATCTGCTTATGATGAGCGCAACACCTATTCCGCAAACACTCGCATTAACGGCATTTGGTGATTTAGATATCTCTTCGATAAGGACCATGCCACAAGGTCGCAAACCTATAACAACGTATCTGGTACGTGAGGGACATGAGCAAAATGCATATACAGCGGTACGTAAGGAATTAGAAGCTGGCCATCAGGCATATTTTGTATACCCTGCCATAGAACAAAATGAATGGACTTCAAGCAACACAACTATTAAATCTGCCGAAGAAATGTTCACATACTTGTCTCAAAAAGTATTTCCAGATTTTACCTGCGCGATTGTTCATTCTAAAATAGATACAGAACAACAAAATAAAATCCTGTCTGACTTCAAATCGGGCAAAATCAATATTCTTATTGCTACAACAGTTGTCGAGGTTGGAGTAGACGTACCTAATGCCACCTGTATGGTAATCGAACAAGCTGATCATTTTGGATTGGCACAATTGCATCAGCTACGAGGTCGTGTAGGACGTGGTACACAGCAATCATATTGTTTTCTTATCTATAGTTCCCGCATTACTGAGACTGGTATTGCACGTATGAAAGCTTTAAGACAAAACACTGACGGTTTCGTTATTGCCGAAGAGGATTTAAAACTAAGAGGTCCCGGAGAATTAACCGGGACCATCCAAGCTGGTAATCTTACTTTAGGAATAGCAGATATCACACGAGATTACGATATCTTGCAACAAGCACGTCAGGATGCGTTTGAACTTATGCAACGTAAGCTGCAAGCTTGCGCATACGTGAAGGATGTTGCATACGAACAATAGCGTGTTTTTCTATCTGTCTAATACGTTCTTTTGTCAAATTACATACATCACCAACTTCTTTCAAAGACATTGGTTTTGAACCATTGAGGCCATAACGCAGGCGTAATACTTTAGCTTCATTTGGTTTAAGTGTATCAAGCATACGTTCGATATCATTATGCATTGATTCTGAAATTACAGCTTCTTCAGGAGCTTCGTAACGAGTATCCTCGACAAAGTCTCCAACAGATTTATCAGAACGTGATTCATTAGCCATAGCATCCAAAGAAACCATCTCACGTGAAAGATTTATCATTTCACGAACATGCATTGGTTCCATGTTAAGCATTGCAGCAATTTCCTGAATCTCAGTTTCTTCAGTTTTATTGCCAGCAACAGATTTACGAGCATGCTCAATCTGTACTAATTCATTTGCACGGTTAAGTGGTAGACGAATGGCATGTGACTTTTCACAAATAGCTTTCAAAATAGCCTGCCTAATCCACCATACTGCATAAGAAATAAAATGGTACCCTTTTGTAACATCAAAACGGTCAATAGCAGTCATCAAACCAATATTACCTTCACTGATAAGGTCACTTAAATCAATACCATGATTTTGATATTTTTTAGCTACGTTTACAACAAAGCGCAAATTAGCTTTAACGATTTTTTCTTTAGCTATCTTATCACCATTTCTGGCTTTTATTGCAAGTTCAGTTTCTTCTTCATGGGTCAACAAAGGAATTTTATTAATATCTTTCAAGTAAAGTGTCAATACAGTATCTTCTTGTTTCATCTTTGTCTCCTATTTGTTGTAATTTCTTACATTAGTAAATAAGCAAGACATGTGCCAACTTTTAACAAATTTAGCAATAAAATAGAAAAAATACACTTATAGTACAAAAATAACGTTTTTTTTATTTTTTTGTTGACTTTTGAGCAGTTTATTCGTATCTTAATAATAGTTAGTGTTTCATTTTGACTCATTGTCTATTTTATTTTCCCTTTTTGTATACTTTTGACCCATCTTTATTATTTTACGAAATAAGTGAGTCAGTTTTTTCTATTTTTCTTGACGATTACGAGTAAAAATTCGTATATTGTAAGTATGGTACTTTCTAATACAGTACGTATATAACAGTACCGGATCCTAAAAAATAACACTTTAAGGAGTTTTTATATGAAAATCAGACCTTTAGCAGACAGAGTTTTAGCAAAACCTGAAAAAGCAGAATCAAAGACTGCTGGTGGAATCATCATTCCAGAAGCAGCTCAGGAAAAAACACAGACTGCAACAGTTACAGCCGTTGGACCAGGTACAGAAGATGAAAAAATCACTGTAAAAGTTGGCGAGCGTGTTATGTATGACAAATACGCTGGAACCGCTATTAAAATCGACGGTGAAGACTACCTTATTCTTAAGAATAACGACATTATCGCTGTTATCGAATAGGATATCCAGTTTTTAGATACAGACAGTGGACAAGCTCCACTGTCTTTTTTTTTGTCTGTCCGGAGATCATTCTGATAGTTTTAGGAAATCATTGTGTTACTTTCCAAAGTTCATTGAATTTCTTTCCAGAACTCTTACAAGTCTTACAATATCATTTTATCAGACATAAAAGAATATAAAATAGACAATCAGAAAGATGCTCTATAGACAAAGAGAATAATTAATGCATACTGCTAAGTAACAGCTGTGCACGCTCATTATAAGGATCAAGCGAAACCGCATATTGTAACGCACGTTTGGCATCTTCCAGTCTATGCTCACGGCGATCAATACAAGCAATACGATAGAGTATTTCAGACTTCAACGAGAGATCCATCGTCAATCCAGAGGTAATATTATATAGTTCAAGACTTTTCTTTTCATTGCCTAAACTTTCATATACCATTGCCAGATTAGTAGCAGTCTGTGACGATACAAGCGTAGATATCTTTTCATCAGACCACTTAGAAGACTCATAGACTGCTTTTTCAAATAAACGTAGGGAAACAGACCGAAGCTTTTCATAAGCCGCAACCCATGACGCATACTCAATTTCCCAAAGTGCCATTTTTTCACTGGCTACCACAACCTGATCCCAATAATCAATATCAGGTACAAAAGCATACTTATGATAAAAAAACTTCTTTAATAGAGGCACTGCATCATCATAACTATGTGTCACCAATAAAAGATGCATAGCATAATGCATTAATGGATCAGGATACATATCAGTACCTATTTGATTATTTTCAAGCAAACGCCAAATATCGATAAGCTGCGCTTTTATATCAGTTGTTGGCTGCATTTTATAATTAAGCGCCATCTTAATAAGATACAATACAGGATCTTGAGTACGAGACAGACTGTCATCGATCATATTCAATACCGTTTTAAAAGGTACCCGAGGAATTGCTTCATAGTTTTGCATATCAATAGTTTGCAATCCTGATGCACGAATCATTTTGGTATACTCATCATCCACATACGGTTGACTTGTCTGATATGCATAATCACTATAAGCTGAAAGAGCAGGAACATAATCGGGCCATTCGGTAACCGCATGTTGTAAAAGCTCATACTCTTTTATGAGGTTTTTATTTTTTCGTGCCCAATAGGCACTATTTACATAGATGGCAGGATCGTGCACCCCTAGCGCAATAATTCTTTGACGCTCTTTTTCTGCAGACTCCTGATCACCAATAGTGACAAAAATATCAGAACGTAATAAACCTGCTTGAATCGATAAATCCTGCATACGATTTTCTGCCATACCAGGATATTGGCTCAATGTATCAAGACATGCCGCCGACTCAGAGATTTTACCAGCATCATATAACACTAATGCCCAAAAATAGGCATCCCATGCAGAAGGTAAATTCTTTGGTAAAAAAGAAACTGCTAAAGTAGAATCTCCTTTTAATAAGGACAATGCCGCAGCATTACGCAACCAACGTGTATCATGAGTCACATCATAGGCTGCTTTATAAAGAGGGATATTTGTAGCATCATAGAAATAATCTGTATTTTGAGAGTTTAGCAATGCCTGCTTTAATTGTAACTCGGAATACAAAGAAGCATAGTCTGTACCTACCAGACGTACTGCATAAGGAAGTGCATCATCATATCTTTGCAATCGTAATAAAAAATGTGTATAAATTGCATTAAGATCAAGATTAGTATCATTTTTTTCAAGAGCTTTACGTAATACAGCCTCTGCATCATCGCTTCGCCCCAACTGCATATACCGACGATAAATACCTATCGAAACAAAAGCATTAGCCGGTTTTTTCTGCAGCTTCTTCAGTATTTTTATTGCATCAGAAGATTGACCTTGAGAGATAAAATTATCGACTGCATCAAGTTTTGCAGTTACAGAAGTATCATGAAAAGAAAAAGAACACGAAACAACCATAAAAGTTGCACAAGCAACTAAAAGTGCGGAGCAAATACCTTTTATGGATGTTCTAATCCTAGTGTTCAATGATCACCTTCACCTTCCGTAGAAGATGTTTTTTTGATTGTATCGAGAAGTGCATTGATAAACTTAAAAGAATCATCTGGGCCATATTCTTTTGCAATATCTATTGCCTCATCAATAACAATCGTTGCTGGCAAATCTTTCTGAAATAATAAGGAATAAACACTCATACGTAAAATTGCGAGCGTCACTTTATTCAAGCGGCCAAAATCCCATTTTTCAGAAAGATGTTTTTTTATTTCCGCATCAATAGTATCCATATGCTCAATTGCCCCAGAAATAAGCAAACGAGCAAAATCACGACTTTCCTGATCACTAGACTGACCTTTTTCATTTTCAGTCCAAGAAAAGCTAACTAACTCTGGTACTTGTATACCACCGACATCCCAGGAATACAAAGCCTGGAATGCTAATATCCGGCCTTTTCGTCTAGACACTTATTTTTTTCCGTCCCAATTGAGAAGTTTATCCAGAGACTCTCCCGTCTTTTTACGAGAAACATTCTCTGTCGTATTCAAAGATTTTGATAAAGATTGAATGGTTCGCATCAAAAACTGACTCTGCTTCTGCTGAGTCAAATTCATTTTGATATACTCATACACTGTGGTAGTAGTATCAGGCTGTACGATATCACTAATCTCCAACATTTTTGCACTATACTTTTCAAGTATCGTATAGAACTGCCAGTTTTCATCTGTTTCTGTCAAAGAAGAAACATACCCCTTATCTTTACTGAACAATTCATTTAATTCTTTATAGCTTAAACCAACTTGCATAGCATTCTGCTGTGTTTTGCTTAACAATAAATCACCAGCCTGGAACGTTGATCCTTCCATACGAGATTTTACACGAATCTGTTCCAATGTCTGCTTTTTGTTTTTATAATCGTTAAGCATGCTTTCTGCAGTTTTCTTAGCTTCGTCAGGATTCTTTCCTTTTGGAACCATTACCAAGAACATCTTAAGCATATCATTCCAAACAAACTGAGCTTTATTCATATCATAAAAAGCACGAATTTCAGCATCAGTAGGAGCAACAGAATTCAACTCATTCTGATTTTGTGAAACAACATATCTCTGAGCAATTAACTGAGACTTCAAATAGGCCTTGTACTCAGTCAAATCCATACCGACCTGCTCTTTCATATAAGCATCAAGTGACATGTTTTGCTGTTGTTCAATTATTGCAGCCAACTCTTTTTCAGTTACCGGCCGTCCGAGTTGCTGAGACATCTGACCAAGAAAATACTGATCAACCTGACTGTCAGGAATTACAATACCAGCTTTTGAAGCAGCCTGAAGAATCAATTTTTCATCAATAATTGCTTCAAGAATTTGTTTCTTGTCATCAATAGACATTGTTTTCTTTGTCTGCTTCTGATAGGTCTCGACACGAGTGCGTAACTCTTTGAGAGTAACAGACTCACTTTTATTGAGCTTAACAACAGCGAGAACCTGAAGATCTGACTGTGCAAATGACAAAGCAACAGTCGCAAGCAATATACAAATACCAACAGCAAATCGTTTCATAAAATAGACTTCCTTACATGTACTGTAACAAAATCAATGCAGATTTGTTACAGTATTTCTTTATTTTTATTTACTTATTTTCTGGCGAAGGTTCCAATGGGAGTCCACCTTCGATTACAGCACGAATACGACGTACGCCTGCAGAAGAAGACTGTTCCTTTACAATATGGAAATGTCCAATCTGAGCCGTATGCTGTACATGAGGACCACCACAAACTTCCTTACTAAAATCGCCAATAGTATACACTTTTACCTGTTTATCATATTTTTCACCAAACAAAGCACGTGCACCAGATTTCTTAGCATCTTCGATATCCATAACTTCCATTGTTACCGGCAAATCGCGTTGGATCTGCTCGTTAACAATATCTTCAACTTTCTGAATCTCTTCTTTAGTCATTGCCTGAGGATGCGTAAAGTCAAAACGCATACGTTCCGCTGTTATGTTTGACCCCTTTTGAGCAACATGAGCTCCCAGAACATTTACCAAAGCCTGCTGTAGCAAATGAGTTGCTGTATGATACTTTGTTGTAATCTCACTATGATCTGCAAGACCTCCCTTAAAGGCTCCAGCACTTAACGAACGAGATTCTTCCTGATGTTTCTTCTCTTCAGCATTAAATCCTTCGATATCAACAGTCATGCCATTTTCCTGACCCAGTTCTTCAGTCAGCTCAATTGGATAACCAAAAGTATCATATAAACGGAAAGCTACACGACCAGGAATAACTTTCTTAGGATTTTTCAACAAGTTAGGTAACAGTTTTTCAAACTCAGCCTCACCCTGCTTTAGCGTCTTAAGGAATTTTGACTCTTCCTGAGCAAGCTGGTCATAGATAAAATCAGTATGCTCAGCTAATTCAGGATAAGCATGTTTGTATTCATCAATTACAATTGCTGCAGGCTTTGCAAGGAATGACCCTTCAAGCCCAAGCTTACGTCCGTGCCGGACAGCACGACGAATGATACGGCGAAGAATATAGCCTGCACCTGTACGAGCTGGAGTTACAGCCTGAGGATCACCAAGAATAAATGTAGCAGTACGTGCATGATCAGCAATAATACGCATAGACATATCATCAGTTTCATTATCACCGTACTTTTTACCTGTTAATTCCTCAATACATTTAATGATTGGAACAAATACATCTGTTTCGTATACAGACTTTTGACCATTGAGCATTGCAACAGTACGCTCAACACCCATACCTGTATCAACGCATTTACGGGCCAATGGAATAAACTGTCCTTCAGCATTCTTGTTGTATTGCATAAATACGTTATTCCAAATCTCAACATATTTACCACAATGACAGCCAGGACGACAATCAGGACCACATTTTTCTTTTCCTGTATCAAAGAAAATTTCGGTATCAGGACCACAAGGACCTGTCGCACCTGCAGGGCCCCACCAGTTATCTTCGCGAGGCAAAAAGTGGATTCTCTCACGAGGAATACCATGGCTTTCCCAGATTGCAGCCGCTTCATCGTCACGAGGAATTCCCTCTTCACCAGCAAAAACAGTTACAGACAATTTGTCTGGAGAAATACCAAGCCATTTTTTATCTGTCAAAAACTCAAAGCTAAAACCGATTGATTCTTTTTTGAAGTAGTCTCCCAAAGACCAGTTGCCAAGCATTTCAAAAAAAGTAAGATGGGCTGGATCACCAACAGAATCAATATCACCTGTACGTACACATTTTTGATAATCAGTAAGCCGGGTTCCAGAAGGATGATTTTCACCAGCAAGATAAGGAACAAGAGGCTGCATACCAGCAGTAGTAAACAAAACAGTAGGATCATTATTTGGAAGAAGTGATTTACCACCAATCTCTACATGTCCTTTACTCTTAAAAAATTCAATGTATTTAGAACGCAATTCATTAACTGTCATAATGTTTTATAGTATTGTCCGACACGCTTAATGTCAAGTATTAGAGCAAGTTTCAAAGGTTGTTGACCTTTGAAACATTGCCCGTTCCAGTAAATCAGCGACGAGAATTATATACTGAGCGAATATGTTTTAAATCCTTAATATAAGAATCCTTACCATCTCTATCCTTTGTCTCAGTTGTAAGTGTTCCATCGGTAAAATAAATATACCATGCCTGTCGCATAATACTGCCAGGTGTCGCCGTCCAATAATTTCCCTCTCGGGATAGCGGACTTCCTCCAACAGCTACCATAGCGGCCTCAACTTCAGCCAACACGGTATATACCTTATACATTTCCATTCGTGCCGGCAAATACCAGCCACCATTATTATATGCATACCCAAAAGGTTTACGAGGATCATAGTACTTGCAATTATAAAACGCATACAAATATTGTACACCAACCTTTTGAAAGTACCTGTTCATAGCTTGGAAAGTTGCATATCCATCATCTTCATACTCACTTGGAACAGAAAAAATCGAATCATATAAATCACCTATCACTGCTCTTCGGGCACACCAACCTACCCCTGTCTCACTTTGATACGCATCATATAAAGCAATCATCTTATACGCACTTCCTTCTTCCCGTACTTCATAAATGACACCAGCAGGAACTGAAGATTCAAAAGCACTGTAATAGACATTTCCCGTACGACCAGTCCATAGATACATAACCTGACCGACGAAATATTCCGAAGTCGTACCAGTTATCACTTCTGAAGCACAGATGCTATCATCATCACGCAGTTGCTTACATACAACAGAAAAAGTTCCCTGTCCTGTTTCAAAAGGAATATGTTCCAAAACAATTGATCCATCACTAACCAAGACAGTCTGTACATAATCCAGATACTCAAATCGTATTTTTAATCCTGTCATTTTCTGTACATTCCACTTCAATTGCGCAGCCTGTAATCCTGCATCATACGTCACCTGATACAAACTTGTAGAAGCATCAGCGTCTTTTTCTCCAAAGCCAGAACCAACAGTAACACTTTTTTCCATACCAGCATCTGCAGCTCCGTCTTCTGTCCCCTGTAACATAGAACAGCTCAACAAGAATAAGCATAACAATCCAGACACTATAATTTTCATTTCAATAACCTCCACCTATAAATAGTCAAAGACTATGCAATAAGAGGACATGTTTTTATAAAAAAGTGAAAAAATTAGTACTATCCTATAAATAGGACAGTTTTTAGAGATGTCCATTTCATTTTTTCATTATTTCTGCTACACTTTTATATATAAAAGAAGGTAATCGTTATGTCAGCTCAAACACATGTCTATCCAAAAGGATGCGTATTTCAAACAATCGAAGACATCAAAGACAAACATATAACAATCATGGGATTAGGATTGAATGGCGGGGGGCTCGCTTCCGTTCGTTTTTTTCTTAAGCACGGTGCCTATGTTATTGCCACCGATATGAAAACAGAATCCCAATTAAAGCCAACTATTGATGCCCTAGAATCTGATCCATCATTGGACATATCACGACTTACCTATCGTCTGGGCAAGCATGTTATCGACGATTTTAAAAATGCAGACTGTGTCATTAAAAATCCGGGCATCAAATATGACGGTAATACCTATCTGGCAGCAGCAAAAGCCATTGAAACAGATCTTAGTATCTTCCTGCACTTTACAAAAGCACCCATTATTGCTGTCACTGGAAGTAAAGGCAAATCTTCAACAGTAAGCGCTATCTACTATGGTTTGACAAAATCAGGCTTTACTGCATTTTTAGGAGGCAATATAACGGTCAGTCCTCTCACCTTTCTCGATAAAACATCAGAGAATACTCCCGTAGTCCTCGAACTTTCTAGTTGGCAATTGGCAGATTTACGAGGTAGACAAGCCCTACATCCGTATATAGCAATTATTACCAAGATTGTTCCTGACCATCAAAACTGGTACCACAATATGGAAGACTACATTGCCGATAAACGGCTGATTTATACAGATCAGACCGCACAGGATTATACTATCATCGACGCTGATGAAGATGAACCAGGAACTGGACCGATAAACGCTTCTTCTTGGGGAGCCTTATTTGCACAAGAGACAAAAGCAACTGTACTTTACTACAGCCGAAAGGAACTACCGGCAAATATGCAAGGCGTCTGGCAATCCGTAGCCAATAATACACCAGTTGGACAACTACGATTGCGAGATGGCACAGCACATACCATCCTTAAAGATTTGATCGTTCCCGGAGAACACATGCGGACAAATGCTCTTAACGCAGCCCTTGTACTTCATCTCATGCATGTTGCAGATGCAGACATCATTTCGATTTTACAAACCTGGCCTGGCATAGAACACCGGCTTCAGTACTTTCATCAGTATAAAACAGCAAAAACAGTTATTCGTTTTTATAACGACTCCTGTGCAACCGTACCAGAAGCAGCAGCTGCTGCAACCCAGGCATTTAATGAACCTGTCGTCTGTATCACTGGCGGTACAGATAAAGGGTTAGAGTTTACCAAGCTGGCAGATACACTTGCCTGTACCGCTCCAAATATCATTCCAGTACACGCATTATATCTTCTTGCAGGAACAGGAACCGATAAGCTCGTAAACCTTTTACAAAAACAACATGTCTCCTATCAAGGCCCCTATAATTCACTCGATGCATTGCTCAGTAGCTTAAAAAAGGATCTTGACGCAGATACTTCTCAAGACCATCTAGCTGTTGTCTTTACACCTGGAGCAACTTCTTTTGGCATGTTCAATAACGAATTTGACCGTGGCAATCAGTTTATGAGCAAAACAAAAGCACTATTTTCAACTATTTGCTAAAATATGCATTATTTTCATAAAAACCTCTTGCATCATTTTGGGATTTAAAGTATAGTCTTAAAACAATGTCGGCTACAGCTGACAACTAGTATACGTGTGAATGCCTGCTTGAACACATAGGCGTTTTGAAAACGTGTTGCTCACCTCCTCAAGGTACAATGCAGCGTTTTCTACAAATTAGAGACTTACTTTTTATTTCTTCTTTTTGAAAATCAAGGTTTAGTTTTTTGGTTTCTGTTGTTCCAAGTGGATAATCACACATTAGGAAGTGTGGCATTTTTTGCCCACAAGGGACACATATGGAATCAGAAGAAATCTCTTTCGAAGACCTGGGTCTTGATGACATCACCCTGGCTGCAATCGGTCGTAAAGGCTTCAAAACACCTTCACCAATTCAAGCTCTTGCAATACCTCGTCTTTTAAACGGTGATACAAACCTCATCGCTAAAGCACGTACAGGTACAGGAAAAACAGCTGCTTTCGGTTTACCATTAGTACAGAAGCTCCGTGAAAAGAGCGATCATGTACGTGCGCTCATTCTTGAGCCAACACGGGAACTTGCCGTTCAGACATGCACGGAAATGCAGTCTTTTACTACCGGTGAATACCCAAAGACAACTGTATTATATGGTGGTGCATCATATGGCGAACAGATTCGAAACTTACGGCGTGGTATCGACATTGTTGTTGGTACACCTGGTCGTATACAGGATCATATAGAACGAGGCACTCTCAATATTGAGAAGATCGACTATTTTATCCTTGACGAAGGAGACGAGATGCTTGATATGGGCTTTATAGATGATATAGAAGCCATATTCTCAAAAGCAAATCCTGACAGCCGTATTCTTTTGTTCAGTGCCACTATTCCGGCCCCCATATTAAAAATCGCTCAGAAATTCATGGGTGAGTACGAAATCATCGAAGAGGAAGGTGTTACCGAAGAACCACTTCTTATCGACCAGAAATACTGGGTCGTAAAAGAAAGTGAAAAAATCGAAGCACTTGTCCGTCTTATCGATATGTCTTCCGATTTTTATGGACTCGTATTTACTCAGACAAAGGCTGACGCAGATTTAGTAAGCAGACAACTTGACGAAAGAGGATATGAGGCAGCTGCACTCCATGGAGATATTCCACAAGGACAACGTGAAAAGATTTTGGCACGTTTCCGCAGCAAAAAAACACGTATACTCGTTGCAACAGACGTTGCCGCACGAGGTATTGACATCAGTGGTTTGAGTCACGTAGTCAACTATTCACTGCCATTCGACGGATCAACATACGTTCATAGAATTGGACGTACCGGACGAGCAGGCGCAGCAGGTTGTGCATTCACTTTTGTATGTCCCAATGAACGACGTAAGCTTTCTTATTTGCAATCAGCAGTACGCAAAGCAAGCAAAGGTGATATGACATTAGGCACTATTCCATCTGTAGACAGTGTACTTGAAATCAAACGTGACCGAATGTTCACCGAAATGAAAGAATCTCTTGGACTGATTACTCAGAGTCAGGAATCATCCATTCAAGATGAGTCAGATCTATCATCAGTCGATTCTTTTAATGATGAAATCATTCCTTTACAAGCGCAAAGTGAAGACAAAAGCGACGTATCAGAAACCGCTGACACAACAACTACAGAAGGAGTTTCAACAATTGAAACTCCTTCTTCGACGGCCACTATGGAGCAATACGCTCCTGCTACCGTCGAACAACATTTGATTACCCCAAAACCTGTTTTCGAGGCCATGGCAGCAGAGCTATGTGAAAATCTTGATCCACAGAAAGTGCTTGCAGCAGTCCTATCTGTAACCTACGGAAAATCTTTGGATAAAAGTCATTACGGTCATATATCATCACAGGGAGACTTTGGTGGCAAAGGCTCATCAGGTAGAGGTGGTGATTTTAGCAATCAAGTACGCGTGTATGTACAGCTCGGACGTCGAGATGGATATAACGCACGTTCTATTGCCGATTATTTCAGTTCATTACTCCACATTCCTGGACGCATGGTTGATCGCATCGACGTATCTAACAACTTTTCATTAGTTAGCCTACCTACTTCAGACGGTAAAAAGGTACTTGAGATGGCAAGACGTGATAGAGGCTTACCACATATGCATCTTGACACTAAAGATGGCGGTAATGGTGGCAACTTCCGTTCACATGACCGTTTTGCAGTTGGCAGAGACAGAAAAGGCAAGGGACACGACAAAGGACGTTCTGACAGTTACCGATCCGGTGGTCACAAATCAAGCCATGGACGTGTAAATCCTCATGTACCTACAGAACGCACTGGCAGTGCAAGCCTCTACAAAAAGCATAAAGGCAACGCTGAAACATTCTAGGCGGCTACTTACGAAAAGCTGTTTTCTTTTCTGAAAATGTATCGATGATACGATACACCAGCAAAGGCAGCTTTTCGATAATCAATACCAGTATAATAATAATTAGTGCATACGCGTAAATTTCCTGATACTCATTAAAATAACTGCTGGTAAATACAGCCTTACCAAGAGAATTTTTTGTCTGCACGAGATACTCAGCCGATACAATTATCTTGATTCCCATACCAATTGCACCAGCAAACGCCTGTTTTAAATACCCTGACATACGCGGTATGTATACCGACATTAAAATATGCAGATTAAAACTGGTATTCAGTTTATAAACATCTACAAGATCCTTATCAATACTCTGTACACCTGCACAGGAAGCTTCACTTATCAAAGGAATCAATACAACCGTTGCAGCGATCACCGGTACCCACGAGTAATGGGTAATAACCATAATAATAACGGCAAGCACAATCATTGGCATTGAACGGAATAAAATCATGCAGGGCTCAAACAAGGTATGCACCGTCTTGCTAAAACCTTCTGCAAGCCCAAGTGCAAGCCCTATAAGTGTAGCAAAAAAAACGGCAAGGATAAGATGAATACAGGTCGTACCGATTAAGACATACGTACGACGCTGTCCCAAAAGGGAAAAGAAAGATTTGATTATACTAATCACGTTGGGAAAAACAAGCACATCGTGTTTTACCCAACCAATGATATGAATACACAAACAAAGAAGTACAATACCAAAACAAAAAATAATCGTATGTTGTGTATTATCTTTGTCCGTCATAATAGAAATCTGCAGCCGGAACAACACCACCGTATTGTTCCACATCAATTAAAGCAGTTTTTTCTACTTGCTTTTTTGCTTTTTTAGCAGACATAAAAGCAATACTGCAACGAGGAATAGCAGACAACGCTACTTTTTTATTTGGAAGAATCTCTAAAGCAACAACAGCATCAGCTACTGCTTCTGTATCAGAGGAACACTTTTCGATAGAATCAGATACATCATGCAAAAACTGAGCCACTACAGCAGGATGCTCTGTAATTGTCTTTTCACGAACAAAAAGGCCTGCCTGTGTAAAACCGTCAAACCCTGTTGCCTTTTTATACAAATCATTAACCGAATAAGCAGTAATTCCTTTGTTTTTCATCTGAGCAGCAGACAAAGCCGGTTCCGCAGTCAATACTATAGCAGTTGGATCTGTCAGCAATAGATTTTGAGTATTTGCTGCACTACCCAAATATGCTATGTCAGCCGGAACAATACCATTTTTTTCAAGTACAAAACGAGCTATTGAAGCATTAATCGTTTTTTCGCCAAAAAGCGTAATTACAGCACCATTGATATCATCAAGAGAGAATCCCTCTTTTTGAGAAGCAAAATATAAGTTGCCCCAAGTAACTACCGCCCCAAGCTTATAGGTTGACTTACCCATAGCATACAACTTTGCACCAGCATTAATAGGAGCAATAACAAAATCAGACTGTGCTTTTGAAAACTCAGCAGTAATTGTCTCTGCAGCCAAAAAAGTATATGACTCTTGGTTCTCTACAGCAAGCATCGCTACAGCAACACCAGGAGCACCACTTGGTGAAGCGACGGTATACGAATAGTTATCAGTCACTTCCTTTTTACCACCTGCAAGAGCTACCATCATTGTTGCTGCTAATACAATCAAACCACATATAGTCTTTTTCATAAATATCTCCTATTTTATATTATTATCCTAAGATTATGTTTTACAACACCTCAAAGTGCCGTTTATGTATACTCTGGCACTTGCTGCCCTGTCTGTTTTGCATAATCAACAATCCAGTGCTTAACCGGGACGGTCCAATCCTCTTCTTGCAACCCTTCAAGATACAGACGTTCATACATATAGTGAATGTATTCCCTGATTTCCTTACGATCTTCCGGGGTCATATCATCAACACGTGAAAACATATCGTTTATCAACTGTACCGCATCCTGACTTGAAAACAATTCTGGAAAAGTACGAGTCATCATATACATGGCAGCAGGAACACAATGTACACTATGCTGTTTTACATACAAGACAGACTCGGCGATTTCAACAGTACCTTTATACAACTCTGCATTCCACTGCTTTCGTTCTTCCTCAGTAAAATCAGCATCACTAAAGACATCTCTAAAAAAGGTATAGCACAACACGATAATTGCGATATGCAAGCTCGGTACACACAACAAATGCGGATCAAAGCGATGTATTGTTCTAAACTCTTTTGTTTCACGATAATCAGGACGATTTGTCGTTGACAGGCTAAACATATAAATCTTAGAAGCTTCCTGATATATCTTTTTGATTGCATCAAGGTACCGGTTACAAATAGGAGCAGCATTATGTATGCCATAACGAGTAATCAGCATGACCAACGGTTGCAACCAAAAATTGACAAAGTGCATGTAAATGCCGACCCGATGTGGAGTAAATGGAATACGATCATCTAAATCAGTCTGCACATTGACAACAGGTAAATGGAACAATCCCCATTTTTGAAAAAACTGTATACCAAGATAACTTTTTGTAACTGTATACAAAAAGGAATATGCAGACTTTACGGTTTCCGGTCGGGTAAGCAAAATGGGATATGCTTTAAACCAATTAAACGAAGATAGAGGCTTACCCCTTACCTTCTCTATACGTTTTTCATTTCTAGGCTTATTACTCACGCACTACTCCATTACAAGCATCAAAGATGCAATCAATATTGTGCATAATGGCACGAGCAATAGAAGGTTTATTCATTGTATAGATGTGAATACCACGTACACCATTTGATACCAAATCAATAATCTGCTGCGAAGCGTATGCAATACCTGCTTGACGCAATGCATCAGGGCTATCTTTAAACCGATCACACATAGCAAGCAGCTCTTTAGGAATAAACGCATCAGAAAGCTCAATAATACGCGATATTTGATTAGGGCTGGTAATCGGCATGATGCCGGCAAGTACCGGCACGCGGATACCCGCGGACTGCAGACGATACAAAAAGCTATAGAACATGTCGTTATCAAAAAACATCTGTGTCGTCAAAAAATCAACACCAGCATCAACCTTATACTTAAGGTTATCGATATCAACTTCACGATTAGAAGACTCTGGATGACCTTCTGGATAACAGGCACCACCAACACAAAATCCGTGCTTTTTTAACAGAGCAGTCAAATCAGATGCATGAGAAAAACCTGGAATAGTTGCATTGTCCAAATCCTTTGGCAAATCACCCCGCAATGCAAGTACATTTTCGATACCATGGCTTTTCATGGACTGTATGGTATTTAGTAAATCTTCTTCAGAAGATCCAACACAAGTCAGATGAGCCAAAGAGGGAACCTGAAGATTCTGTATATGCGAGGCTATTTCTACCGTATTAACACGTGTTGTACCACCAGCACCGTAAGTAACGCTCATAAAATCAGGATGCAGAGATACCAAATCCTCTGCAGTCTGAAACACTTTTGTAAAATCGTTAGGTTGCTTTGAAGGAAAGATTTCAAAAGAAAGGGAAACCTTCTTACTAGCAAGAATATCACGAATAGTCATATTCTTATATAGTATAGATAAAAACATGAAGTTGCAAGCACAACATTGCAACCTCTATTGCTCCTTTGCTGACAAGCACTAACTAAAACTCACGGATTGCACAGACCATACACTCTCCATTAGGACTATTTGGTGAACACCAGCCAACATAATCACAAGACACGCTCCAAATAACCGGACTGCCAAACTCCTGACCGATACTAGCTGTCCAGTAAATTGCCAAAATTTTATTCGCTTCATCATCTGGATCTTCATATACATACTTTCCTACATTTTGATTTAGAATTCCCTGAATTCCTTCAGGGAACTTTGTACCACCAATAAGTCCCAAAGCTTTATTAACCTTGACCTTATTTCGATGTAAGGCTGCAAACTCTGCTACAGACGGCATATACCAGCCTTCAGCATACTCACCGTCCAGCCCTTGGTGATTTCCATAGGTAAGAGCCCAGTTCCATGCAGGATACTTTGTTGACAGATTTGCAGTGGCAGTAGTATTAACCGCACAAAACGCTGACCAAGCATTACTGCCACTTAATTCGCCAGTTCCTGTTGCAGTAAAAGTAGATTTTGAAGCCAACCGCCCTTCTATTTGACTATCAGAACTAGTGGATATACCAACCTCCATGCTAGGTACATTTAAACTAACAGAGTTTGGCCCCCATCTCAGATGAGACTGAGACGTATTATTGGGACTTGCCACATTATAATATGCATAGGTATTGGTTACACCGACACCAAGCGTTTGTGAGCCCACATTAGGAGAGCCACTACCTGCATAAAATATGACAGCCATTGCCGCCGCCTTTTGCTCATCAGTAAGAGTCAAAGTATCACTATACGCTACTGCCGATCCATCATTAAATACGATGTCATAGAGAGCGAGAGACTCACCAGGCATTTTCGTGCCAAAGTACGCCCACTGCATAAGGATTTCAAGGAGGTTTTCACCATTTTCTATAGTTACTTTTTTAGACTTGCCTTTATACAATTTTACTTTATTGCTATCTTCAATACGGTATGCTAAAGCTTCTGCATATATCTCTGATCCAACAGGAATATCACTGAATGTAGCCACTGCACCTTCAGTTACAGGGATAGTCTCCGAAGCCTCAAAGTCCCCTTTAATATCAATATCAAAATACAGACCTTCCATCTCTTCGGGAGTAAGTGCAGCACGTGCACCATTACCAGAAGCAATTCTATGAGCCATATCTCCGCTCATATAAAACGTAATTGATCCCCGCTCATCAGGCGAGTCAAGCAATGTACAACCAGATATCAGACAGACCAAGACGGTCAAACACAAAAGCATATATTTTTGAATCGTATGCAAAACTAACATGTAATTTTTCCTTTTTTTATAATTAAATATAAGGTAAGATTTTCACTTCTAGCACTACCTATTCGGGTAGTTTTAAAACTATTTACGATTATTTGCTTTTTACACACTTGCAAAAGTGTAGTATAGTGTATCTATGTCTCTCAATTGTAATGAAATTGACGTTATTCTATCAGAATTAGATCTTACAGGTGCTTTTATACAGGATATCATTCAACCTGGATATGATACGCTTGCCTTATATACTTATAAAAATGGAACACCAACTACGGTCCTTATTTGTATAAAACCTGATTCCTGCCGTATTAATGCAACTCCTAAAAAAATAACCCGCAACGATAAGCCACTACGTTTTATGGAGTTTCTCCGTTCCCGTATCAGAGGAGCTAAAATATTGGCTTGCCAGCAAATTGACAAACAACGCATTATCCGCCTTGACTTAGGCCATGACGATCAACTGTTTATCATGTATATCCGCCTTTGGAGCAACGCTGGCAATATCGTATTATGTGATGAACAAAACAACATACTCGACACCATGTATCGACGTCCGGGTAAAAATGAAGTTACAAGTGGTGTTTTTACATTACCAGAGCCACAAACCGCCATCAAAAAAGAGTGGCCTGTACGCAGCTTTGATGATATCGTTGCTTCATTTACTCAAAAGCATCCTGATGCTCCACCGCTCACCTTTAACCAAAAAGTAGACATCTGGTATAGCGAGTTTGGTACCTCCTTATCCAGAGAAGCTCTGCTCCGTCAGGCAGAAAAATGGTACAATACCCATTACAGCAAACAGGAACATGCCCTTAAAAAACTTCAAAATAAAAAAAAGCTGTTTGAAAACGCAAGCAGTCTTAAACATCAGGGCGACCTTATTTTGTCATTTGGCTACTCCATTGCACCGGGAAGCCAATACTTAGATTGCACCGATTATGACACTGGCAATTCTGTCCATATAAAACTCGATGCTACCAAGTCAGTACAAGAAAATGCGGCCATCTATTACGACCAGTATAAAAAAGCCGAGTCAGGTCTTGTTGAGTTAGAGCACGAAATAGCCCTAGCACAAAAGAAACTTACTTCTCTCACCAAAGAATATGAAACTATCCAAAAGCAGACAAATCCTGTCATTATCGAGCAAATGCTCAGACGTGACTCAACTCCAAAGCAACAGCAAAAAAAACAGCACCCCGGGTTAGATTATACAATTGATGGATGGTATATTCTCGTCGGCAGAGATGCAAATGAAAACGATGATTTACTCCGCCATCATGTACGCGGACAAGATTTATGGCTGCATACACGAGATTGCCCAGGAGGTTATGTATTTGTAAAAAATCGCCCGGGAAAAACGGTGCCGTTAGATATTCTGCTTTATGCAGGTAATCTGGCTGTATACTATTCAAAAGCGCGTAAAGCAGGCAAGGCAGATTTATATTATACCCAGGTAAAGCATCTCCGTCGTGCAAAAAATGGACCAAAAGGGTTAGTACTCCCCACTCATGAAAAAAATTTGACGATACAACTCGATGAAAAACGCCTGCACCGACTGGACGAAATTCAAGCCGAAGCACAGTTTGTATAATACGACACAATCAATAGGGGCAACCAACCTATTTGATTTTTGGCCGTTTTTATGGTATACTATAGTACTATGAATAGTCCTGATACTAAATTTCAAATTGACCAGAAAGTGGTTTATCCCAGTCAGGGTGTCGGTAAAGTAACCGAAATCTTTGAGAAAACATTTAATAATCAAACTCTTTTATACTATAAGATATATCTTGATGTTTCAGATATGATAGTAATGGTTCCTGTTGCTAAAGCAGAAGAATTGGGCATTCGACCTATCGTTTCTTCTGAAGAAGCCCAAAAAGCCATTGATCTTCTTGGTGAAGATTTTGAACCAGTAACTTCAGACTGGAAATTACGCTATCAGATGAATCTTGAGTTACTCAAAAAAGGCAGCATTTCTGACATTGCTAAAATCGTACGCTGTCTCTATCACCGCAGTAAGGTAAAAGAGCTCCCTATTCTTGAGCGCAAATTATACGACAGTGCAAAAAAACTCCTTGAAGACGAAATCTCATTTGCAATGGATATCTCTTTAAAAGAGGTTGAAGATCTATTGCATAAAAAGCTAGAGCCTCTCGGCATCTCAAAAGAAGTTAAGCGTATTCTTGACGATGATGAAGATGAAGACGATGAAGAATTTGAAGATGAGGACACCGGCGACGATGATGAAAAAGACGATCGCGATGACTCAGACGATTCTGATGACTCTGATGATACCGATGAGGACAACGCAGACGACGACTTTGATGAGTAACAATCTTTCATATCCGGTAGCACTGATTCTTGTTGCTGCCGGTGCCTCTACCCGTATGGGTATAGGCAAAAAAAAAGAATACCTGCCGCTACATAACGGTACGGTTCTTTCAGAAGCTGTACGCGCTTTTGTACAATCATTACAACCAGAATGTATCGTCATTGCCATTCCCAAAGATGGTACACAACAAGCAGAACAGGCCATTTCTTCCATCGATACTGAGACTCGTACCCATATTCACTTTGTGGAGGGAGGAGTAACCAGGCAGCAATCTGTACATAATGCAATGGAGTTTTTAACTACAATATGGCCTAACCATATAAAAAACGATGCTATTGTATTAATACACGACGGAGCACGTCCTTTTGTTACCTCAAAAATCATAACCGATGTAGCAACTGTCACCCATGAAACAGGAGCAGCAGTTCCTGCACTGCAACCAGTTGATACACAAAAAGAAATCGATGACCATGACATCATCATACGTCACCTCCAGCGCAAACGACTCGCTGCCGTTGAAACACCTCAAGGTTTCATTTTTACCCCGCTTCTTGAAGCACATCGTAAAGCAGCACAAGACAATCAAGAATATACTGACGATACAGAAATCTGGGGCAAGTATGTAGGATCAGTACATATCGTACCAGGAGATAGCTGTAATAAAAAAATAACCTATCCAGAAGATATTCCTGAACAAGGACACACACATTCATCGAGGTTTACTATGATACATACCGGTTTAGGATATGACTTACACAGACTCGTTCCAGGTCGAAAGCTGTTACTAGGAGGAATTCACCTTCCCTTTGAAAAAGGTGAAGATGGCCACTCTGACGGAGACGTTCTATTCCATGCAATTACCGACGCGCTTTTAGGAGCCTCCGGTATGGGTGATATTGGCAGTTACTTTCCACCATCTGATCCTCAATGGAAAGATGCAGACTCCGCAAAGTTATTATCTTTTGTATGGAAGCAGATTACCGACCAAGGGTGGAAACTTGAAAATCTTGACTGTGTGATAGCACTAGAAAAACCAAAGTTTTTACCTTTCCGTGACCAAGTGCGACAATCAATTGCACAAACGCTTAACGTTAGTATTGATCAGGTTTTTGTAAAAGCAAAAACAGGAGAAAAAGTTGGTGTCATTGGTTCCGGCGAAGCGGTTGCCGTATGGGCAACCTGCTTATTAGTCCGGTAAATCCAAAAGCAATTCTATCTCGTTTTCTGTACGATTCATTGCATGGGCAATCTCAGGAACTCCCCACCCTTGTCTCTTCAATCGTCGTACATTTTCCCGATCTTGTGGTCTAATGACATCAGCCTTATTACCTGCAGGAGAAGACTTCTTAACACCTTGTGCGGTCATTTCTTTAAGCAAATCAAACTTTTCATCGATATCTTTTTCTAATTGCAGCAATCGAGTCTCTGCACGACCGATACCATCACGATCAGACTTCAAGGTCTCAACACGACTGGTAGCATCATCTACAATATCTTGCATGGTATCCAATTTGGTTACGGCATCTTCGATACGATCATAGTTATTCATCAATGTATCAACATTACGTTGTACATTGGCAATTTCCAATGGCAAAGAGTCTGTCATTCGCTTACAAGCGTTAAGACGTTCCTCTATTTGTCGCATATTATCAAATGACTTATCGACGCCTGTAGCAACACGATCGATAATATCATTCTTTTGTTCCAGACGCTCATACCGCAATGAAATACTTGATAAAGTATCCTGGAAGTTGCCAACAGTAAGCTTCAGTTGCTGCAGATCATCACTCGTTGTCTTTAATTCCTGAATCTTCTGGTCCATAGAATCAGACAGTGATATCAAGCGATTAAACTTTTGTTCCATGGTATCAATCTGACCTTGTTTTGTTTCAAAGCGATTGATTTTATTGTTCATATCAGCATCATTTTGCTGGATTTGAGAAAACTGGGCAGACAATCGATCAGCAGTGTTTTTAAATTCATCTAGCTTATCAAAACCACCTTCCAATTCACTTATTTTATCATCAAGCTGACGCTTTAACTGATCGGCCTTATCATACATCTGCATCTGACTGCTCAATGCGGCAAGCTCCTTATCCAGCTCACTCATACGGCTTTGCATATCATTTGCATCATTTTGCATTTTCAAAACCATATTAGCTTGACGACTTATAATATCATCATTAGCACTTTCGATATCTTTCTTCATTTGAGCAGCAGCAGTTTCGATATCATTTTGTATCTTAGCTGATGCATCATCAATATCTTTCTGCATCTCATCAATGTCCGAACGTGCCTTTTCAGCATGAGAAGTATAATACTCCTCAGTTTCTTGCTTCATTGTCTCATACATATGAAGCATTTCATCACGAATACTTGATGATCGATCCTGATACTCACGTACAGACTGTCCAACCTGACCACTTAACGTAACAACCTGATCATTTAATTCTGAAAGCTTTTTCTGTATCTCGGTAGAATATGAAGATACATCATGGTCAAGTGACATTTTTGTATCTTCCATCTGTTTACGAGAACTAGTACGCAAACCAGTTAATTGCTCATCAAATACAGCACGAGACTCATCAAGTTGCTGCTTAAGATGCTGCTTCCACGTTGCAAACTCAGATAAAGCTGCATCGATAGTAGCAGAACTTGTTTGCTGACGATCCTTGATCATATCTTGGAAAGACTGCATATCATCAGTAACTGTTTTTTCGATTTTATCAAGTTGTTCTGTAATACGTGAAGTATATGACTCTGTAGCAGTCTTGATAAACTCATCAGACTCACCAGTAAGTGTTCTCAGTTTTTCGTTATAGTCATCAATAAAACTCTTAAGACCAGTTTTTACTTCTTCTATCTGAGCAGTAACTTCGGTATTAGTTGTATCAATAGATGATGTCAATGCTGTCATTTGATCTGTATTGCGCTTAGTCAACGTAGACAGATTTTCTTTTAACTCTGCAGTAAACTCAGCTTCTGCAGTACGACGTTCTGCTTCATACTGATTTTCAAACTGATGGAGTTTTTCTTCAAAAGACTGCTTCCACATGTTTAAATCATCAGCAATTTTATCACCACGAGACTTAAGGTCTGTATCGATATTTTCGTTAAATTCCTGCACTTTAAGATTCAAGCTTTCCAAAGCTGTATCAAAACCCTGCTTCCACGTCATAAAGTTGATATTTACTTTATCACCACGCTGCTTAAGATCACTGTTGATCTTTTCATCATATTCGGCTAGTCGTGTATTAAGACTGTTCAACGAAGCGTCAAAATTATTTTTCCATGCTTCAAAATTTGCTGCAATCTTAGTATTACGATCAGTAAGATCGCTATTAATCTTCTCATCATACTCTTCAAGACGAGCATTCAAGCTGCTTAAAGAAGCATCAAAACCATTTTTCCATGACTCAAAGCTTGCAGAAATCTTGGAGTTGCGATCAGTAAGATCACTATTGATTTTTTCGTCATACTCATCAAGACGGGCATTCAAGCTGCCCAATTCATTATCAAACTTCTGCTTCCAAGAAGCAAAATCTGCAGCAATTTGTTCATTACGACTACTTACAGCAGCAGACAGCGAGTTCTGATACTCCTGAATTTTAGCCTTTACCACAGACAAAGATTGCTCATATTCTTTTTTCCATGTATCAAGATCGGATGTAACGGCATCACTACGTTGATTAATAGTCGTGTCTGCCTGATCTTCAAATGCCTTTAACTTATCATCAAGTTCAGACATTGCATCATCAAGTGTCGCTTTCCATGCCGCAAGATTACCGTTCAGGCTATCCTGATGTTGCTGCAACTGTACATCAGCTTGCTGCTGATACGTCTGCAACTTGTTACGTATATCAGCCATAGCCTCATCAAGCGTTCCCTTCCAGTTATTAAGACCAGCGGCAACTTTATCACTACGCTGTTTAATACTCTCATTGACCTGCTCTTCAAATCCCTGGAGCTTATTACGCACATCAACCATCGTGGCATCAAGCTGATTCTGCCATGCAGTAAGATCAAGAGAAACCTTATCTCCACGTTCCTGTATATCACTATCCACTTGATGTTCAAACTCTTCCATCTTGGTTTTTACACCTTCAAGAGCGGCATCAAATCCAAGCTTCCAGTCTGCAAATTCACCAGCAGCTGCATCACTACGTTGCTTAACGTCAGAAGCAATTTTATCTTCAAATTCCTGTACCTTCAATTGCAATGTATGTAATGCATCTTCAAAACGATTCTTCCAAGAATCCAAATCTTGTGTCACACGCTCTTCACTAAGCCGCATATCTTCTGAACACTTTTGTTCAAAACTTTGCAATGTTGCACTTACGTTGCCAACTGCAGCAGAACGCAAATCATCAAGATTCTTTTCCAGTGCTGACAATTGTGTTGCAATTTCTTCAGAGTTTTTCTTTATCGACTCCTGAAATTCATTTTCTTGAAGACGCTGATTTTCAGCAAATAATTCAAAGTCATTCTGTACATTACTTTGAGCTTTTGCCATCATCTGACGCAAGGTAGCTTCCAAAGCATCGGCATCACCACCAACAGATGCCAATTGTGACAGACGATACTCGATATCTTTTTTATACTCAGTCAAACGGTTGTCCAAGGCAGAAAGTGCAGCCGTCTGATGATTATCACAAGCATCAGCAACTTTTTGAGAGAACTCATTTAACGTAGTATTAATACGCTCCATACGAGCGTGTACATCTGTATCCAATGCAGAAACACGTTCTGTCAGATTAGTCGTTTTTTCAGAGACAACAGCATCTGTAACATCTGCTTTTTCAGTTGCAGCTGTGCACAAATCGGTAAGACGAGTAACTGCAGCAGTTGCATTTTCTTCTGCGGAAGCCATCTGCTTTTGTATTGCATCAAGCTGTTCCTGTATGGTTGTTTTGCATGTATTTGTCTGCTGTATTGCCAAATCCTGTACACGAGCACAATCATCAGCCACGTTCTTTTCTGTCGTTGCAAGCTGTTCCTGCAATGTATCCATACGGGACTGCAATGATTCCTGCATCTGGCGCAGAGTATCATCAAGAGATGTTTTGCAGCTTTCAGTCTGCTCTGTCGTAGCAGCAGTAACACGCGCAATTTCTTCAGCAGACTCTTGTTGTGCAGTATGCAATTGACCATATAATTCGGTAACACTATTCTTTATATCGTCCTGCATCTGACGCAGTTTTTCTTCAATAGCGGCTTTATAAGTTTCACTACTATTTGCCGCAATTTCATTATAGCGTTCAAGCGCTTCTCTCTGTTTGTTTTCGGCAGTACCCATCAAAGTATCATACAATGTACGATACTTAGACTCGGCATCAGTCATCTGCTGCTGCAAATCAGCAGTATTCTTACTGAACTCATCTGCCATAGAACGAGTTTGTTCGATATTGTCCTGAAAACGCTGCTTTATCGTATCAAAAGCCGTATCCTGTAATGTCGAAGCCTTATCAGCAGCTGCAACATAAGCATCAGAAATAGCTTTATTAATACGGGCAAGTAAATCCTTATTTTGTTTTTCCGCATCTTGTGTCAAAGCTTCCAAATCATGAATACGTCTCTGATATTGATTCAGCAATTCTGTACCAACAGCTTTCAACTGATCGGTATTGACGCGAGTAAAGTCTGCGGTAATTTCGGGAAGCTTCTTTTCGATGACATCGACTGCTTTTGCCTGAGCATCTATTTTTTTATTGAGTTGTTCCACTACTCCTGTGCTTTTTTTCAGACGCTTTAGATTTTCTTCTGCAAGAGCAGTCATTTCCATGACCGATCCTATTGTCTTTTCAAAAGCAACGATTTTCTCTTCAATAACTTGTACAGTATTACTATCCTGATTAAGATTACCAATCATACCACGCAGTTCTTCAAGTTGCTTTTCAGTACGATTAATGGCAGCAACAGCCTGTGCCTGTTTTGTCTCCAAATCAGCACCAGCCCCCTGGAGCATTCTTGTCTTATCAGTAAAAAAGTCATCAAAATCTTTAAGTCGTCGATCTGCATACTGACGGACTTTTGACATCGAATTATTATCTCTATCTAATTGTTTAAAAACGAGCAAAATACCTGCGGATACTACAGCAGGTATGAGGAATGTAAAAATATCCACCTTTTTGTTTCCCCTACGATATTTTTATTCTATTGTAATACCAACTTTTGAAACTGGCGATAGGAACCAAATGAAATATCAGCCTCATGACATGGTATATGCAACAAGCGTTTCCATAATGGTTGCAAATATGCTGTCTTTAATCCTGCATTACGAGCACCAATAACATCATATTTTTTACTATTGCCAACATACAATATTTTATCAGGGGTTACCTTTAACTTCATAGCCAGAATACCAAACGGATATTTGGACGGCTTTAAGGCTCCTATTTCTTCCGTACCCATCATCAATTCACAGTACGGAATTAACCCCCACAAGGATCCTTTTTGCTCTGGCGGAAAATCAGAAAGCAATGCTATACGATAGCCAGCAGCCTTTAGTTTTTGAAACGTTTCTTCGACATATTTAAACGTTTTTATCTTTTCAAAGTACGGCTTTAATCCATCATAAATAAGTGTCTGTATCTGTTCCTTTGCCTCTGCAGGTGTACAACGCTGCTTCTCCGCCAACAAACGTGCCTGATACTCAAAAAAGTCAGGAGATGGGGCACTTTGCCTCATCGTCTTACGGACTGCATTAAGCCGTAAAAAAAAGGGCAAATGCGAAAGAAAATAAGGCAGTACAACAATATTAAGCCGCCAAGAGGGATACAATGTCCCATCTATATCAAAAGCGATTACCTCATAATCCTTCATTCTTTAATTATACATTATTTTAGGAAAGAATGTCGAGGTAATTTTAACTGATATTTTAAGGGATTATTTTTAAGGAGACCTCTAAAATAAGTAGTTTCTAGAGGTCCTTTACACGTATAGGTATATTGTTTTACCGTCTACTATTTTTTTACGATGGTATACTCAAAACTGGCCGTACTTTGATACGTTGCCGTTTCAAAACGCCATAATTTAAGCTGTGCTCGTATTTCTGACTGTACCGCAGGTTGCAAAGCTGCACTCGGTGTGATCTGTATACTTGAAGGCGGTACACTACCATCTTCCAAAACCGTAAACACAATAGTAACAGTCTTAGTACTATCGATAGTCATTGCATTTTCATCAGAAATCCGTATCTGAGGTTCTGCAGGATCTAGCAGTAAACGTGACGACCCATCCGACATTTGCATGGCAACACCAGATGCTCCTTTTGTACCAGATACAGAAGTAGAGGCACTTACTCCATTACCAGCTGTATAGGTATATACAGCATTTTCGATTTTACCCAATGCCGTTGCTGTACTTGTCGATGCAGTTCCAGAACCTGTTCGATCTATAGCAGCAGCATTTGTACTTACTGTTGCTTCCGATGATGATTGGGCTACAACCTGTGAGTCACTACCTTTTAAGGCATCAGTTACAGCAATCTGCTGGGTAACAGCATTCGACTGAGATGCAGCAGTCTGTGTTGACGTATTTTGCACAACCTGCGACTTTGCAGCATCAGAATCAAAGAGTGACTCATCCCATGTAACCGATTTTTTTTCCATAGTGGATTCGGCCTCTGCCATCAATTCTTCCGTAGACTTTTTGATTTCAATGGGACGTTTTTTCGCAGCAGGTGCTTTTGGAGTATCCGTAGCAGCCTTTTGTGTTTCAGCAGGCACCTTTTGACTTGGGGCAGAAGCACTTTTGCTTTCTGCTGATGTTTTTTGACTTGAGGTAGAAGCCTTTTTGATTTCTGCCGGTGTTTTTTGAGTTTCAACCTTTTCAACAGCTTTTTTTGCAGGAGCAGCAGAAGCAACCTGTTTATCCACTTGGTTAGCTGTTGCAGCAGGAGCTGCTGCAGAAATACTCCCCGTCGAAGAAGACGATGATGAGGCAAGCGTTATTTTTATTTCTTTATACTCTTCTTTGTGTGGTGCAATTGGCAAAAATATACCGATAAGGAGCAAGAGTCCCCATATTACGGCTGTACCAGATACAGCAACTGCGGAACCTTGCTTATGCACAACATCAGTTTTTATGCTCATTGTTTATTTATCCGTTGTCCGTAAATTAACCGCAGAATATCCATTTTTACGCAGTATATCAAAAATAGAGACAATCGTTCCGTTAGTTACCAACGTATCTGCTTCAAGGGTAACAGGATATTCTTCTTTTGCTTTGTCACCTACATCAAAAGCAGCAAGTTCCCTATCCAATGCCTCAAATGTTACCTGAGCATCATTAAACCAGACAGCCCCCGATTCCTCAACTGTAATAGTGATACCTTCAACAGAAGCACCCTTAGAAGTAGAACTTTCAGGCAACGACACCGATATCGCAGGGAGTACAGCAAACGTCGTAGATACCAAAAAAAACAAAACCAGCTGAAATACAATATCCAGCATAGGGATCATATCGACTGTAGCTTGAGTTCCTTTTATTTTTTTTACTTTCATTGTTTATAATACCCGTCCTGATAAACGTACCAACACAGTGGTAACAGCAGACTGCATTTCAGTCAGCCGTCGATTAACAACAGAAACAAAATAATTATGAAAAATAACAGCTGGTATTGATACAGACAAGCCTGCCACCGTCGTAACCAAAGCTTCTGCAATAGCATTTGCCAGTAATGCAGGGTTACCCATCGTACCACCAGCACCCAAAACACCAAAAGCTCTGATATTACCTGTGACAGTACCTAACAAACCAAACAATGTAGCAACATTTGCTATAGTTCCTAACGGAGTTAGCAAATGTTCCAGATTAGGTACAACAGAGTCCATCTTTGCCGATACAATTTCGCGCAGATCCTTTTCAGGCAAACGTTTATATTCCAAAGCACGCTTGATTACCTGTGCAGTCGGAGTACCAGCTTCAACACAGGCACTTTCTGCAGCTGTCAAATCTTTTGATACAAATGCATCATTCAAATGTAAAATCAACTCTCTATCACGTTTTTTTATCATATAAAAATAATAACAGCGTTCTATGATGATAAAGGTTGCTACAATACCGCAGATGATGATAGGAATCATTAACAATCCACCGGCTTTTATTGCTTCTAACATATTCTTCATTCTCCCTTATATTTTAGAGCGTTTACCTAAGGAATCTCTAAAAGAAAAATTTTACTACTACAGCAGCAGTTCCGCTACGTTGGATATAATCACCAGCATAGGTACGTGATTTACCTGTAACTAATTTTACAATATCATCTACTTGTGCCGCAAGTCGCACTGATTGGTTCATTCTATAAAATGTTTCACCACCAATATTTGGTACTTCATCAGCGTCACTGTCTAAATCAAAACGGACATGTACTTCACCACCATACGTTGCAGTACTATCCTGTAAAGATGCAGAAATACCAATGGTATTTTCATATTCGAGGACAGGTACATCTATCCACTGTGCAGTCCAATCAACAGTTGCCGTCATCGGTCCCATAAGCACACTTGCTGCAGACACTGTCTTAAAACGAGTCATTTCCTTTTGAGTATATCCATACAGTTTAGAAACAACTCCAGTGGAAGCATAGATTGGTTGCCACACCCCATTATCAAAAGCAGTCTTACGATATTCCCCAGTTTGAGAAAGTGTTAAAACATCTGCAATCGGCAGAGACAATGTTTCCTTACCGTACCAATCAGAGGTTTCGCCAGGTATTCCAGCCATATATGTAAAAGCATACAGTGTCTCCAGATCACTTATGGTTGGTTGACTTGTCTGCATACCACCTTCTGCAGCCAGTTCGACAGCACGATCAGACAATGGTGTATGAAAACGTACGCTACCACCAACTGTAAACGGAACCAAAAGTGATTGATCACCTATTTTTGTACCAGCTACAATACCAGCCTTTTCATACACTGAAAAAATATCATTATGCCAACCTATATCGGTAAATGCTTCACCTCTATGGGTTGTCTGCTTGCCAAACATCATGGCATCAGAATCACCGGCATTAGAATGTACAGTATATTTTCCCTCAACCCCGACAGTCAGTGCATCAGAAGACCAGCTAAAACGAGCCATAGGATTTGAAGAGATGATCGAATGTCCTTCTTCCGCGGCGGTATAAGCAGGAGCATTATACATCAAGCTGTTATAGCGATTGTACCATGACGTATCAACACCAAACAAAAATTCGATTCCATTGTTAAAAAAGGAGTCCGATGTAAAACCACCATGTACCTTTTGCTTTGTCATATCTTCAAATACAGGCGAAACAAGCTGCAAGCCATCAGTAATACGATCATAGCCGCCAAATACATTCCAAGTTGTGATACCCGTTGTTATCGTTTTTTCGCCAAATATTGTTGTCTTACTATCTTCAAAGTTATCAGACACATCATTACGTGCATATCCACTGGCAGAGTCATGACCAAAATGTAATTTAAATGGATTTTCACCTGTAGCTTTATACACGGTAAAATCTCCGATAAACACATTAGAATAGCCTGCCCCAACAAGACCTTCAACAAAGATATCCTTTTTACCGGCACCCGTATCAGCAGGAACCGATTCTACCGTCTCAGGAACATCCTGTGCATCTTGTATACCTGGCAATGTTCTAGCTTCAGCAGAAGGTTCCAATATATCCGAAAAATCTGGCAATACATCTTTTTCGGCAACAGGTGTATCCCCTGAGATAACCGTAGTCATCTCAGGTAATTTGATTTCATCAGCACTAAGAGCATCAGAAGACTGCGCAAACACACCGCACAACACTGCAATACTGCAGTTCATAACCAGTACATATTTTTTAATATTACTTTTCATATATTACTTCGCTCCTATCTTGTTATTATTTTTTCAGCAGCGGCATTCTGCATGGTATCTGGATACAAAGATCGCAAAGTTTTAGCAGCGCTTTTTGCATCTGCATACAAGCCTGCAGCATCAAAAGCTTCTACGGCACTATATAGCGATTGAGCAGCAGCCGTATGATTTGCATTCATCCGATAATACTCTGCAGCCTGTAAGTATAATGCAGCACTATCAGCTTCTTTTCCTGAGCCCCGATAATACAACGCCAGATGTGATGCATTTTCGGCAGCCGCAGCACTTTCTGCAGGTACATGTTTTTGTTGCAATGCCAAAAGTTTTTTTGCCAGGGCAACACCCTTTTCTCTATCAGTTTCATTTCCAGTAGAAAAATAAAGTGTAACCAACGTTGTACCTGCAGTACGCCCTTCAATAGTTTTATCCTTACCTTGCTCCTCATAGTTTTGCAAAGCGGTAACCATAGCCTCATCACTACCAGACTCCAACAGTCGTACCTGTTGTATCAACAAAGGTACACCATCGCTTTTTCCCTGCACTTCATACTCTTCGAGTAGTTGGGTATAGTATTTTATACTGGTACTATATTCCTTTTCCTGACGATACAAAGAAGCTACATTCTTTAACGATGCATACCGATAAGTACTTTCCGGATAATGGTCAAGCAACATGGTATACCGCATAATTGCATTATCTGTCTGAGCCAAGGCTGCATACCCTGCAGCCTGATAATACAATGATGCATCTGCATATGTGCCATTTGAGTATTCTTTGCTATATTCTGCAAAACGTTCTACAGCTTTTTGATATTGACCTTTTGTATAATACAGTTCAGCACGCAAATACAGTGCTTCCTCTGCAAGAGGATCAGCAGGGAAATTCCGTACAACAGTCAAATACTGTGCATCTGCCTTAGCGATATTTTCCTGTCTCGCATATATCTGAGCCATCAAAAAGCAACAGTCACGTCCAAAAGTAGTCCGCTTACCAGCAGCACCTTCCAATAAAGCAATCGCCTTATCATATTCCTTTTGATCAGAATACACTGTCGCACATAAAATGATTGATTCTTCCTTTCTCTTATCCGTTGATGCCTGAGTAATGGCAGATTCAGCAGCACGCGCAGCCTCTTTATAATGATGTGTCTGTATAGCAGCCTGCGCACTGATTATATATGCATTCCACAAAAGCTGATGCGCATAGGTATCTTGTATAAAGGTCTGCATCTTGCGATAAGATCCTTCAAAATTACCCTGGCGGTACTGTGCATACCCACAATAAAATACAGCATATTTTTTATACACATCCTCATTAGAAGCTGCTGCAGCTAAATACTCCTTAAAAAGTTCCACAGCCTCATTCCACCGCTGATCATTACAGGCGGCAAGTCCTGCCACATATCGTGCCAAAGGCTCATCACTATTAAGAGCTTCAGTATATGCATTGTCATAATCACCAGACAGGAACAATGTCTTTGCATAATCAAGCTGTCCTAAATCATCAAGAATTTCTTGTTCTGCCAACCATGCATACAACGCCAATGCGTTTTTTATATCACCGCTTTTTGCATACGCACCAGCATATAAATGAATGAGTTCCGGTGTTTCCAAACCAGCGGGTACTTTCAAAGTCTGGATACAGGCATCATAATTAGCAGTATTGTATTCTGACAAAGCTTTCCAATATAGGGCAGCCACATTATTTGAATCAATAACCAATACCTGATTAGCAAAATACCGGCACTTACCCCAATTATGTAGCACCCCAGCCTTTTCTGCCTGTGCAAGTTGAAAATCACTATACAGCTCATCTTCTGAAGTGAGGACAGTTTCTCCCTCAACCTGCAACAGACGGTCAGCAGCCTTTTGAGCCCCATTCTGTACATCAGGAGCAGTTTTACAATCAATTTCGGCTTCATATAATGCCATCAATTGTTTTTGTGTACGGGTTGACTGCTCCTGAGCAGAAGCAAAATATTCAAGCGTTTTAGCATATTCCCCAGAGTTATAGGCATCAATACCAAGCCGTATCCAAAACTCTGCAACCAAAACTGGATAATCAGCCAGTGTATCTTGTACGAGCGACAATACCGTTCCTGTATCCTGACGTACTTCTTTTTTGTGAGCAACAGATAGAGCATATGCCTTAGGAAGTGCAATAACAGCAAACTGAGGATTACCAGACTCAAGTACGCTGCAATATATATCATAGGCTTTTTGATAAACTCCTGTAGCAGCATAAGCTTCAGCAACAGAGAGTTTTAATTGCATAGCACTATAATCATCCGAAACATATGAGCCTTTATCATTGTATACACTAATCAACGAGTTATACTGTCTTACTTTTGCATAAGATGATGTCAATTTAACAAGCACCTGGGTATAGTCTAAATCACTATAAAACGACTTTTTTTGCAGTATATACTCAAACAACGGAATTGCCGTATCATACGCCTCAAGGTTATAAGCCGCATACGCAGCATACAGTAATGCAGACATCTTATACTCAGCAAAGCTTGCCACTCCATGTAGCAGCTCTATTGCCTTTCGATACTCTTTTTGGGCATAGTATGTACGCCCCAGCCAATATTGTCCGCGGATATACCATTTAGAATCCTCTGACAATGATGACAGTGCCTTTTGCAATACCATTGCAGCATCAGAAAACTGGCCAAGAGCAAAAAGACTCTCACCCTTAAGTACAAGAGATTGCAGTATCAAAGGCGAAGATGGATAGGCAGTACAGATTCTATCTGCATATTGTACAACACCAGGATAAAACCTGCTGTTATATGCAGATGTCAGCTCAGTGTATAATGTTATATCTGATAACGGTTCCTTACGAGACTGAGAGCCAAGAGGACATACGCTAAACAAAAACAAACAACCTGCAAGCAAAAGAAAAGTATAATTTTGCTTCATAAGAGAAATTACCTCAAATTTAGATACGAAAAATCAGAAGATTATTTTTTTGCTTCTTGTGGATAAAAACGATCTGATGATTGAATTCGCACAAGATGAATAAAATCACTGCCATATTTTTTACAAAATTTTTGAAGCGTTAATTCTTCTCCATTTTCAAATACAACACATGAAAAGCGACCGTTAGTATCAAAATACGGAAAAATAACCGCACACTGATTAAACAGTTTTGTTTCAGGTGTTACCTTGGCAGTTTGGCGTATTGCCGCCAGATAGCAGTATTCAGGGTTTATTGCACTTAATACATAAAGCAACGCTGGCAAATCACGAGTCATATATCCAGAATCTTTGATATAGGCAGGTGACTGCATTACTCCATTAGTGGTAAGCGATGCATTAAAAGGTTCTATTGTAACATCTACACCAGACTCATTAAACAGATACGTCTTTCCACTATGTACAGAAAACAGTGCGGAAGCAAGATTACGTGTCCAATCCAAACTAAAGGACAAATCGTACTTGCGTGCCATGATTCCCTGAAAACCAGTCTGCTTGTAAGTAACGGTAGGAACCAACAAAGGTTCTCGTTTCGTACAACCACCGGCAATAGGCAAAATCAAACCATCCACTATCCATTTAACAAATCCAGCCGAAGAAAGTGACAGTTTATTTTTAAATTCTTCTGCAATTTCTAATGGTTTACCTGTTGCAATAGATACAGGTAAACCATGTTCATCATACATGGCATCTTCAGTAGGATGTATACCAGGTAATGCCTGACGTATCATCGCAATCATTTGTCGCGTATTACGATACATACCAGTATTATCAACAAAATAATGCCATGGAAGATTCTTTTTTGTCCAATTATAAACGTCAGCAAATGATGCAGTATAAAAACGCTCAAAAGGAACGCCTATAGGAAGAGAACGTGTTGCATAACACCCATAGATAAGCAAATCAACACGAGTACGCTCATTATCAGGATTAATCTGCAAGTATACATCGGCATCTGCAGTAAAATAGTAACGGATATATAAAGGCTCACCAAGAACCTTGTCACGGACTAATACCCAGCTGCCACAGGCATCCCCAGGGAACACCTGCTGAAACTCAGATGACTGTCCTTTATCATTGTATACTGCAACAGATAAAAAAGACTGAGGAGAAACAAAAATAGAAAAAGTAGAATCCTGTTCCTCCATGCGCGTCTGAAAGATATCACCTGTTTCACTTGTATACAAAACCGGTGCCTGCATACGCAACATTTCCAAAGGAGCCAGAAACCATGTTTCCAGTTGTGATTTTCGTACCTGTGCCGAGTCCGGTACATTCAATACAGAATACTGAGCATACAGCGGACAAAAGAAAGCACACAACGCAAGAATCAGCATGGTACGAAATTTCATTACTTGTTTTCTCCTCCAGAAAGAGGCTGTGCTACAGAAGACATCACAGTCTCTTCAACCTGCCCTGCAGGTGGCACATAACCAGGATCTACAGGTTCAGGATCTATAAAACCTGCACCTCCTTCCGCATAACGGATCTCAGGCTGTACAGGACCATCTTTTGTCCATACCTTACCATCAGGCTGTTCATCCGGATGGGTACCAATGCGAGCATTGGACAGTAACAACTTCAATCGGTTCAACTGGTTAACTTCACTTGATCCCGGATCATAGTCGATAGCACTGATATTGGTATTTGGGAATCGACGTTTCAATTCCTTAATCATACCCTTACCAGTAACATGATTTGGCAAACAGGCAAATGGCTGAACACAGGCAATACTTGGAACACCACTATGAATCAATTCTACCATTTCTGCAGTAAGGAACCATCCTTCTCCTGTGATATTACCCAGCTGGACAATATCATCAACACCTTTCATCAAATCATAAATTGATGAAGGTGGATCAAAACGACGGCTTCTACGCAGATAGCGTTTCAAATCCTTACGGTACAATTCCAAGAACCAGACAAACAATTTAGCGTTCTGTTCAGTTCTCTTAGGGAAGGCAAGCTCTTCATGACGGAAGATACCAGTACTGAATGAATAGAATAAGAAGTCTGCCAAGTCTGGCATGACACATTCCGCTCCTTCACGTTCAATAGTATCGACAATCTGGTTATTTGCGGTCGGATGGAACTTAACCAAAATTTCTCCAACAACACCTACCCTTGGTTTCTTTATCGGCAACAGTGGCAGATTATCAAAGTCTTTTATAATACCTTTGAGTATTTTATGGTATTTATGAATAGAATTTGACTCTACCATCTTTTCAGCACGGCCAGTCCATTTTTCATACAACGCATTAGCAGAGCCTGGAACGGCTTCGTATGGACGCGTACGATACAAGACACGCATCAGCACGTCACCAATCATCAAGCCCATCATACAACGATGGAGCAATGAGAAGGTAATCTTAAAGCCAGGATTCTTTTCAAATCCCTGCGCACTCAATGAAATAACAGGAATATTTGACCAACCAGCATCGTTTAATGCACGGCGGATAAAGCCAATATAGTTAGTTGCACGACAACCACCACCAGTCTGTGAAATAAGCAAGCTGGTATGATCCAAATCATACTTACCAGACTCAAGGGCAGCAATCATTTGACCAGTTACCAAAATAGATGGATAGCAGGCATCATTATTAACATACTTCAAGCCAGTATCAACAGCCTTTGGATCAACAGACTCAAGCAATACCAAATTGTAACCACATGATTGGAACGCACGCTGTAAAATACGCATATGAATTGGAGACAACTGCGGACACAAAATAGTGTGAGAGTACTTCATTTCTTTGGTAAATACCTGGCGCTGATATGCTGCAGATTTAACTGTAACCTTACGATGATGTCTTTCTCGTTCTTTTACCGCAGCAATAAGACTTCGGATACGAATACGTACAGCACCAAGGTTAGACCCTTCATCAATCTTTATCAATGTGTACATACGTCCTTTTGAACGCATGATTTCATCAACTTGATCGGCAGTAACAGCATCAAGACCACAACCAAAGCTGGTCAGCTGCACCAACTCAAGATTTGGCATTTCAGAAACAAATGAAGCTGCACGATAGAGACGGTTGTGATATGTCCACTGGTCAATAATACGCAATGGGCGCTCTATGCTACCAAGCTGTGCAATACTGTCTTCAGTAAAGACAGCAAGTCCCAAATCATGGATCATCTCTGGGATACCATGGTTGATCTCTGGATCAAGGTGATAAGGACGACCAGAAAGAACAATACCATTTGCTCCACACCGGATAATTTCTTCGAGAGCTGCTTCACCAGCTTCGTGTACTTCCTTGCGGTAGCGTTCCTGCTCCAGCCAACCTGCATGAGTTGCATCAACAACCTGTTGTAAGGTTAACTGTGGAAAATGCTTATGCAATTCTTCATATAAACGTTCTCCCAAGCGCTTTTCATCATAAATAGGGAGGAACGGGTTCATAAACAGGATATCTTCGTTTTGACGCAATGCCTCAACGTTATTACGCAATACTTCAGGATAACTGGTTACGATTGGACAATTGTAATGGTTACCAGCACCAGAGTCTTCCTGCTGCTCATAAGGAGCACATGGATAAAAAATAAACTTGATATTCTGCTTTAGCAACGACTCAACATGTCCATGTGAGATCTTGCCAGGATAACATACAGATTCTGAAGGAATAGACTCCAACCCTTTTTCGTAAACAGCACGAGAAGAACGAGGCGATAGACGTACTCTAAAGCCCAACTTTGTAAAGAAGGTAAACCACATTGGGTAGTTTTCATACATGTTAAGAACACGAGGAATACCCACATCTCCCATTGGTGCATCTTCTACACGTAATGGCACATAGTGGAACAATCTCTTATATTTCCACTCAAACAGGTTAGGAAGATCTTTATTTTCATCTCCCTCAACCTTGGTGTTTCGTTTATTGCTTGCATCAACAACATTGGCATCTTTACCCAGTTCTGCACCACGTTCACAGCGGTTGCCAGTAACAAAACGGCGTACGCTACCTTCTGTTGAGAAGGTATTAATCGTAAGCAGACAATTATTTTGACACTTTCCGCAACGACGAAGCTCAAGATCAACTTTGAATGAATCCAGCTGCTCAAGTGTTGCAATACCAGAATGCACTTCTGGACGAGGAGCATCTTCTGGTTCACCCGGCTTTGGAGCAGTCAAATCGATCCACTGGTCATGGGCAATCAAAGCTGCACCATAAGCACCCATCAACCCTGCAACATCAGGACGGAATACATTAACGCCTGCAATCTTTTCAAATGCCCTCAATACAGCGGTATTCTTGAAAGTACCACCCTGTACGACAACTTTAGTACCAATTTCACTTGCCTTGCGCAGTTTAATAACCTTAAACAAAGCATTCTTAATAACTGAATATGAAAGACCAGCAGAAATATCTGCAACAGAAGCACCTTCTTTTTGAGCCTGCTTTACGCGACTGTTCATAAATACAGTACAGCGGCTTCCTAAATCAACAGGATGCTGAGCAAGCAATGCTTTCTGGCTAAACTCCTCAACATTCATACCCATGGTATGGGCAAAGTTATCAAGGAAGCTACCACAACCAGAAGAACAAGCTTCATTTAACTGTATCGAAACGATAGCACCGTCTTTCATTCGCAGACACTTCATGTCCTGCCCACCAATATCAAGGAGGAACTCAACGCCAGGAACAAAGAAATCTGCTGCACGGTAGTGAGTAATTGTTTCAACTTCACCAGAATCAACGCCTAATGCAGCTTGGAATAAAGCCTCTCCGTATCCTGTTGAACAAGAACGTGCAATATAAATATCTTTTGGTAAACGCTTGTACAAATCTTTTAAGACACGGACAGCAAGTTCTACTGGATTACCTGCATTGACATCATAGAAATCCCACAGAATACGACCTTCGGTATCAATCAATACCGCCTTTGTTGTCGTAGAACCAGCATCCAAACCGAGGAAAACTGGACCTTTTACTTCATCAAGATTGCCACGCTTAGCAGTTTCGGTAGCATGACGTTTGGTAAATAGATCAAGCTCAGCTTCATCTTTAAACAATGGCTCAAGACGTTGGACTTCACTTAACTCAGCACCAACCAAATTCTGCAAGCTGTTTCTAAACTCTACTAATGTCGGGAATACCACAGGTTTTGCAGTACCCACACACGAATAGGTACGTTCAGCAGAGTATGCTGCGCCATAGGCAACAAACAACTGTGAGTTATCAGGTACGATAATAGCATCATCTGTAAGTTTTAATGTCTCAATAAAGCGCTGGCGCAGCTGTTCCATAAAGTGGAGCGGGCCACCAAGAAAAGCTACGTTACCGCGGATTGGCTTACCACAAGCAAGACCAGAAATAGTCTGGCTCACAACTGCCTGGAAAATAGAAGCAGCAATATCTTCACGACGTGCACCTTCATTGATAAGCGGCTGTACGTCAGTCTTTGCAAAAACACCACAACGAGCGGCAATAGGATAAATAGTTGATGCTCCACGAGCAAGCACATTAAGACCATCAGCATCTGTTTCCAGTAAAGCTGCCATCTGGTCAATAAAGGCACCAGTACCACCAGCACAGGTACCATTCATACGCTGCTCTACACCGCCCTGGAAGTACGTAATTTTGGCATCTTCGCCACCAAGCTCAATAACAACATCGGTACGAGGAATAATCTTACGAACCGCAGTTGTTGCTGCAATAACTTCCTGAATAAATGGCACATTAAGCCACTGAGATACGGACAAACCACCAGAACCAGTAACTTTGACACTGATAGTCTGCTTTTCGCCTGCAGGACACTGCTTTATCAAAGAGTCGATAGCTTTATTTGCTACCGTTATAATCGTATTTCGGATATCGGCACGATGGCGCTCATAAGCGCTGTACAACAGCTCATCTTTTTCACCAAGAGCAACTACTTTTACTGTAGTAGAACCAACATCAATTCCCAAACGAACTGGTGTTACCACGTGAGAAAAAGATAGTGTCTCTGTTGATTTGTTTTCAGCTGGATTTTGCATTACGTTCATTTGCATCCTTATAAATAGAAAAAAGATAACTATACATGTAATATACCCAACAAACCTCATTTAAAGCTTATGGATACACCTATTTCAGCATAATACAAATATAATAGTAGTTCATCATAATCGCAAAGTCAATTTTTTGCAATACAAATGTAATATATAAAAGTTTGACTTAGTAATTTAAAACTAAAAAGCCTCCCAGAAGCGAACTTCGCAAAATGAAGTTCTCCCCAAGAGGCTTATAACTTGAATTTTCTAACAATTTCCGACCAGGGATTATCCCACCCCGTTTTAGTCGGACATTATCCTATCAATATGAAATTCAATTAAGCACCAAAGTAGCTTTTTGCATTGTTAAAGGCAATACCTTTAACAATCTTTGTCAACATATCCATATCTGCAGGTACTTCACCATTATCTACCCATGTGCCAATCAAATTACACA
>JAILIC010000141.1 GCA_024695475.1 Treponema sp. | reverse complement strand
TGATGAGGTTGAACAATTTTATTCATGAAAAAAATACTAATTTTTTTTGTTTGTATCTGTGTATTACTTTTTATTGGTGCCTTTGTTGTTACTAAGAATTTAGGACCAGTAACAGATACAGAGCATGTTTATACATATGATTTTTCCGTTCCTTCTGGAATGTCAATACGAGAAGTAGGACATGTACTAAAAGAACAGCATATGATTTACAGTGAACATCTTTTTTATGCTATAGCTCGCTATACTCATGCTGTATTAAAAAGTGGCAATTATACTATCCGCAGCGACATGTCAATGCGTGAAATTTTTGCACTGTTGGGGACAGGTGCTCCAGAACAGATACATCTTGTTATTCCTGAAGGGTTAACATTGCATAAAATTGCAAACCGTCTTGAAACTGTAGAAGTATGTTCTACAGATGCTTTTTTATCAAGCGCACATTCGTTAGCACTAATGAAAAAGTATGATATTACTGCTGACAGTTTTGAAGGGTATTTATTTCCAGATACGTATTATGTCGTACGTAATATGGACGCCGATGATGTTGTTGATCGAATGGTAAGTAATTTTTTTACGCATGTGCAGCAGATTCCTTCGTTACAAAAATTATCTTCTGAAGAATTGAAACAAAAAGTTATCTTAGCTTCAATTATTGAACGTGAGTATCAGCGTCCGGAAGAAGCTCCTTTGATAGCAAGTGTTTTTACAAATCGTTTAAAACAGGATATCGGTTTATATTCTTGTGCAACTATCGAATATATTCTTACGGAAATTCAGGGAAAGGAACATCCCGATGTTATTACCTATGAAGATCTAAAGATTGACAATCCTTACAATACCTATAAATGGCGAGGTTTGCCACCAGGACCGATCTCTAATCCCGGTATGGTTGCTTTAAAAGCTGCCGCAGATCCTGCGCAGACAAACTATTACTATTTTAGGTTGACAGGCGATGGAACCCATTCCTTTAGCAAGGACTTTCAAACGCATATAACAGAGGGTAACAAGTTGTATACCAAAACTGCAGCAGGACGATAATGGCAGGAATAATTTCGAGAGATACAATAGATGCTGTATTAAATACATCAGATATAGTTTCTGTTGTAGGAGAGTATACACGACTTGAAAAGCGTTCTGGAAACGACTGGTGGGGATGCTGTCCTTTTCATAATGAAAAATCTGCTTCATTCCATGTTGATGGAGATAAAAAGTTTTATTACTGCTTTGGTTGTCATGCGGGTGGTGATGTTATCAAATTTGTTCAGGAGATGGAAAAAATAACCTATCCTGATGCAGTTAAACTGCTGGCAAAAAGATCCAATGTTGAGATTACTTATACAAATGGAAGTGTTGTTGAACATCGTGAAGATGATCATAAAGCAGAGTATATAGAACTGTATACTCGTGTTACAGGAACCTTTCATTATTTGCTTACGCAGACCCCTATGGGGAAATTTGCATTAGAGTATATTACAAAACGAGGCTTAACACTTGAGACTATCGAAAAGTTTAAATTAGGATACGCACCTGCAGATAGACGATGGCTAAAACAGTTCTTGCGTGAGCATCATTTTAGTGATGAGTTTTTAGCACATTCAGGACTCTTTAGTAATAAATATCCTGATGTAGCTTTCTTTAGTGACAGACTTATATTCCCAATATTCAATAGAAATGGTCAAGCCGTTGCTATGGGCGGACGATTGCTGAGAGGCGAGGGGCCAAAATATCTCAACTCCGGGGATTTGATTCAGTATAAAAAAGGCGAGACGCTTTATGGCTTTAACTTTGCAAAAGATGCCATTAGAACAAATAAAAAAGTTATTTTTTGTGAAGGATATATGGATTGTATCGCCTATCATCAATGTGGCATTACATATGCCGTAGCGCCATTGGGTACCGCTCTTACGGAACAGCAGATACGTATTGTCAAAGGTTTTGCCGACGAAGTATTGCTTTCGTTTGATAGTGACGGAGCCGGACAAGCTGCAACGATGAGAGCTATGCTGATGTTGCGTAAAGAAGGCATGGTATGCCGCGTTATACAACTGAAAGGTGGTAAGGATCCAGCTGAAATCATGTTGACCTATGGGGTGGAAGCCTTGACGACTGACGTAAAGAATGCTATATTAGATAGTGACTTTTTATTGTCTAAACTGGGAAAAGAATATCCGGTGAGTACACCTGAAGGAAAAACAAAAGCTTCGTTGGCTTTTTTCCCTTATGTTGATGCTTTGCAGTCTGACATCCAAAAGTCTTCATGTTTGGAACAATTGTGTCAAACATTTAATTTAAATCCTGATGCGGTAAGAAGAGATTTTTATAATCGGGAACAGGCTCAAGAACGAATGAGAAAGCAGTCTCTTGCTGCAACTAAAGTGCATGAACCTGCAATTGTCCTAAATTCGGAATTGCGGGCCATCATGGCGGTTGTCACCGATCTTTCTACTTTCGAGATGATGAGGTCAGAGCTTTCCGTTCAAGATTTTGAAGATCCGCTTGCACAACAAATATTTATTGCTTTAGAGGATAGTTATAAAGAAGGCGAAAGTGCGTTTACGCTCAATGGTATACTGAATCGCTGTGAAAACAAGGAATTACAACAATTGATAACGAGAGTAATCGCTAACAATGAGTTTTCCGATAATACAAAAAAAATAGTTCAGGATAGTATATCATTGATAAAACGGAACAGTCTGGAAAGACAAAAAGAAGTTGTTATGACACAAATCAGGACGGCTTCTGATGCACATGACGCTGATGCATTAAAAACTCTCCTTGCTGCAAAAATGAATATTGATAAAAAACTACAAAGCATGTAGAAAGGTGTTTACATGAATCAAGAGTTGGACTCTGAAGTTATAAAATTACTGGATTATGCCAAAAATAAAAAAAGTGTTACTTGGGATGAAATTACAGAACTGCTAACTCAGGACTATGTTAATTCTCCTAAAATGGAAGGTGTTTTACAACTTCTTGAACAAAATAACATACAAGTTATTTCAGAAATTGATCCTGAACTTGTAGATGACGATGAAGATGATGTTCAAGAAGTAGATGACGAAGATCTTCCTGAAGATGACGATGCAGAAATCGTCGAAGATGAACATCTGGATGATGATACCGAAAAACATCGTTTGGTGAACAGTGATAAGGAATCAAATGTAGATGATCCAATCCGCCTGTATCTTCGTGAAATCGGTAAAGAAAATTTGCTTACAGCTGAACAGGAAGTTATCCTGTCAAAGAAGATGGAAGCAGGCGAAAATATCATAAAAGATGTTATAAAACATTCAGGTGCAATGATTCCTGAATTTTTTGCTGTTGCACAAAAAGCATTTACACGTATTGACTTACATGAACCAGGTCGTCCTCGTAAAGAGATTAACGAGGAAATGGCTGAAAAGCGTCGTCTCAAGAGTTTGTACAGTGAACACCTTAAGGTTGTTTTGCCTGAGATGAAGCAGTACATGGCTGTAAAGCGCCAGCTTTTTGAAGCAGAGCAGTCCAGTGCAATTTTTGATAATCCTGAAATTCTTTCATTGCGTGCAAAGATTATGCCTGAATTGCAGAAAATTGATATTCAGACAGAAGAAATCGAACGCATCAGTGCAAAGTTTATCGATGCAACATCTAAAATCGATGACTACCGCCGGAAGCAAGAACGTAAGATGAAAGAGTTGCATATTACCAGTCCTAACGAACTTCGCAGTCTTGGTCGGCGTATTTCTATCCGTTCAGAGTCAGCCCGACTGGAAGAAGAGCTGGGTATGGCTACAGATGATATTCGTGAAGTATACACTCAAATTCAGAAGATCGATCGTAAATTACGTCGTCTTGAATATGAATTTGAAAATAATGTTTCTGAAATTCTATCCATGACACAGGAAATTCAGCGTGGTCGTGTTATGATGGAGCAAGCTAAGAACCGTCTTATCAATGCTAACTTACGTTTAGTTGTTTCAATTGCAAAGAAATATACAAACCGCGGTCTGCAGTTTTTTGACTTGGTGCAAGAAGGTAACATTGGTTTGATTAAAGCTGTAGAAAAGTTTGAATACAGTAAAGGGTTTAAGTTTTCAACCTATGCCACTTGGTGGATCAGACAAGCTATTACACGTAGTATTTCTGATCAGGCACGTACAATCCGTGTTCCAGTGCACATGATTGAGCAGATAAATAAAGTTGTCCGTGAATCTCGACAGCTCATGCAAAAACTTGGTCGCGAGCCAACTGATGATGAAATTGCACAGCAGCTAGGTTGGCCTGTCGCTCGTGTAAAACAGGTTAAAAACGTTGCAAGAGAGCCAATCTCTCTTGAGACGCCTATTGGTGAGGAGGAGGATTCATTACTTGGTGACTTTATTGAAGACAAAGAAGTTGAAAGCCCTGCAACAAAGACTGCGTATACATTGCTTCAGGAACAGCTTCGTTCTGTCTTGAGTACATTGCCACCAAGAGAGCAAGAAGTACTTAAGATGCGCTTTGGTCTTGATGATGGTTATTCACTGACTTTGGAAGAAGTTGGTTTGTACTTCAATGTTACACGTGAACGTATCCGACAGATTGAGGCTAAGGCTTTACGTCGCCTCCGTCATCCAAGACGTGCAAGCGGTTTGCGTGATTACATCGAAATGTAATGGACTAAAGTCTTAAATAATTATATAGTAACACAATATTGTGATTAGAGGTTTTCATTATGGTAATGACAGAAATTTTTGACAAGCTGAAGTCTTTGCAGGATGTTCTTGCAGAGAAATATGCTCTTGAAACAAAAATTGAGGATGCTCCAAAACAGCTGACCGCTCAAGATGAGTTGGTTGCTCGCCTTAAGAAAGAATATATTAATAAAAATCAAGTATATGAGGAACTGCGTTCTAAAGTTCTTGCTTTAAAGGCAGAACTTGAAGAAACAGAAAAGATCAGAGAGCAGGGCGAAGCTGGTATGGATAATATTACTACCCATCGTGAATATGAAGCCCTTGATAAGCAGATTTCTGAAGCGAGTGCAAAAGAGCAGGAACTTCGCAAAGAACTGTCTGGTCAGGAAAAAGATCTTACCAACTTGCAGGAAGATTTGAAAGCTGACGAAGAAATGATTGCTTCTTCAGAAGCTGATCTTAATAATAGTAAACAGTCATTAAATCAACAGCTTGCTGATTATCAGGAAAAGCTTGCTGACTTAAATAAACAGGAAGAAGAAATCACTCCAGGATTGGATCCTGAAATCGTATACAAATTCCAGCGTATTATTCAGCGCAATGATAAAGGTATTGTTGCGGTAAAACGCGGTGTTTGTGAAGGGTGTCATATGATCCTTCCTGCACAGTTTGCTAACGAAGTACGCGAAGGTGAAAAGATTTTATTCTGCCCATACTGTAGTCGTATCTTGTATTATCAGGAAGTGGAAGACGGTGAAGATAACACCGGATATTTCATGATGGATGATGCTGGTAGTCTTGCTGATCTTGATGATGATTATAGTGATGAAGACGAAGATTTATTGGAAGATGATGATTTGTTAGACGATTCAGACCTTGAAGATGAATCTGATGACGATGAAGACGAAGATGATGAAGATGAAGGTCTTGATGACGATGATCCATCATCTGATGATTAAAAGAAGTAATTAGCAGAAAGGATATAATCGCTTCAATCACAAGTGATGATACTTGTGATTGAAGAGGTAAAGTCCGGGCTCCGCCGGAAAAAATGCCGGATAATGACCGGGCAATTGGTAGAAGTTGTATAAGGGTGATACTAGATTTTCTAAAGGTCACTGAAACTTACATAACCTACCTTTTGACAGATAGTGCCACAGAAAATTACCGCATTGAGAGTTTAACTCGATATGTAAGGGTGAAAAGGCGAGGTAAGAGCTCACCATATTTCTGGTAACAGAAATAGTCAGGTAAACCTCATTTGGAGCAAGGTTAAACATGCAGTTCGCTTTCCGGGCTTATGCTGCGGGTAAATCGCTAAAGGTATGTAGTAATACATATCTCGGATAGATGATTATGCGTAAGTAAAACATTTTTGTTTTTCTTACAGAACAGAACCCGGCTTACTGTCCTTTCTGTTTTTTTTGAGTACGAAAATGAGAAACAATATAGAGTTTGTCAGTAAAAACACTGCAAAATGGAAGAATCGTTTTATTCCTTTGATTGTTAAAACTGTAATCTGTGTTATTGTTGTTTCTGTTTTATCGTTTTGTGCTTTTCAGTTTTTTAAACTCCCTCTTAGGAATATTTCTTTAATTAATGCTGTACATCGATACTGGGCAAAGTATGATTATGAGCATGTGTATGAAGCTTGTTCCGAAATTCTTTCAACAGATCCCTTTAATAACGTTGCACTTACACTAAAAGGATATTCAGGATTTTACTTGGCGGTAGCTCAACCAGATTCTGCCATTGCACGAGATTATCTTGATACAGCCATCATTAATATGAGAGTTGCAAAGCAAAATGCAAAAAGCAGTTTGCTTCCTCAGCTTAACTATATGTTAGGTAAAGCCTACTTTTATAAAAATACATTATCATCCTATTACTATTATGCAGATTTAGTCATTCTTTATTTAAAAGAAGCTCAGCGAATGGGATATAGATCAAATGATATTTCTGAGTATCTGGGACTGAGCTACGCTGCATTAGATATGACCATGGAAAGCATCGCAGCATTTACTGAAGCTCTTTTATATCGAGAAACTGATATGTTGCTCATGGCAATTGCAGAGCAATATTATAAAGCTGGGCAACAAGATGCAGCTAAACAGTATTTATACCGAATAACTGTTAATACCGATGACGAAAATCTCAGAAACAGAGGACATCTGCTTCTGGGGAAAATATATATAGACACAGAACAATATGAAGATGCTATGCAAGAATTTTCGACAATTTTAAAAAATAATCAGAATTCTGCTGACGCGCATTACTATATTGGTGTAATATATGAGAATCAGGGTGATTTAATAAAAGCACGATCCGAGTGGCGTAATGCATTAAAGTTGCAGGTGAACCATCAGGGAGCGCTTTCAAAAATGTCTGAATATAAGTAAAAAAATATACGGGAGGATATATGTCTTTTTTTGACAAGTTTTCTACAGATATTGGTATTGATTTAGGTACATGTAACACACTTATTTATGTACGTGGAAAAGGTATAGTAATAGATGAACCTTCCGTTGTCGCAGTGGAACGCGGTACTAAACGCGTCGTCGCCGTTGGCGCAGAAGCAAAGCGAATGTTATGGAAGACTCCAAGCAACATCATTGCTATCAGACCGTTAGCTGATGGTGTTATTGCTGATATAGACAGCACAGAAAAGATGATGCGCTATTTTATTTCAAAAATAATGCCACGCCATCGTTTTGTTAATTCTATGCGCATGAAGATTGGTATTCCATCATGCGTCACCGATGTTGAAAGACGAGCAGTTATCGAAGCTGCTCTTAAAGCTGGTGCAAAGGAAGTAGAGGTTATTGCAGAGTCCTTGGCTGCCGCGATTGGTGCAAAAATCCCAATTAATGAACCTGCCGGTCATATGGTATGTGATATTGGTGGTGGTACTACTGAAATTAGTGTTATATCACTTGGCGGTATGGTTATTACAACTTCTATTCGTGTCGGTGGTGATAAATTCGATGAAGCTATCGTAAAGCATATTAGAAGTGTTCATAACTTAAAAATTGGTCAGCAGACTGCAGAACGCCTTAAGATTGAAATTGGTAATGCTGCACCAGAAAAAACTATCGAAAAAATGGAAATCAAGGGTACAGATGCAATTACCGGTTTACCACGACCTTTGGAAGTAGATAGTGTAGAAGTTCGAGAAGCTCTCAAAGAACCAGTCGCTCGTATTATTGAAGAAATTAAGACAACCCTTGGACATACTCCTCCAGAATTGGCCGCAGATATCGTAGAACGCGGTATTGTTATGACTGGTGGTGGTTCAATGTTGAAAGGATTGCCAAAACTCATTTCAAAAGAAACTGGTGTTCCTGTCGTTATAGTCGAAAAGCCACTGGAGTGTGTCGCACTGGGTGCTGGTGAAGCCTTTGAATTGTTCAGAGACATGTCCAGTGATCGTTCTATTTATGATAATTTGAACGATTAGAGATACACTATGGCTGGACAAAAAAAAAGTTTTATTCACTTTAGTTTTGCCGATTTTTTATTTATCGTTTTGTTTCTCTTTTCAAATATCATGTTGGCATTTAACTCTAAAAGTTTTGTGATTAACTTTCATAAATTGGGGTTTTCGCTCCTGTCATCAGGACAAAGTGCCATTCATTTTATTATTTCAAAAGTCGATGCAATAACAACCGACTTGATTGAACTAAAAGAAATGAAAGAACAAAATATTGTATTGAAGGAAAAACTGCAAAACTACGAATATATGCAGCAAGCTAATGCAGATATTCGTCGTGAAAATGAACGCTTAAAGTCATTGCTGGATTTTTCAACAACTCTGGTACAAAAAAATTATCCAGCTGAGATAATTGGGCGAGACCCAGATTCCCTTTATGCATATCTTACGATTAATAAGGGTAGTAAACAGGGAATCCGTAAAAATCAGCCTGTTATAGCTATCCAAAATGGTGCTACTGGTATAGTCGGAAAAATAGTTAGCGTTGGTTTTAATACAAGCCAAATATTACCGGTATACAGCGTACATTGTTCTGTATCAGCCCGAGTGCAAAACACCAGAGATTTAGGTCTTGTCGAAGGTAATGGTAACCAAGACAGTCCATTGCTTATGAAGTATATCAAAAAGAGAGCAATCTCAGATTTACATCGTGGTGATGTTATAGTCACCTCTGGCGAAAATGAAAATTATATTCCCAATGTATCAATTGGAACCATATCAAAGATATCAACTGTTGATTATGATTCTTCACTAATTATCGAATTAACTCCGACAATTGATTTTTCAAAACTTGAAGATGTAATTG
>JAILIC010000140.1 GCA_024695475.1 Treponema sp. | reverse complement strand
TGTAGTGATTAAAGTGCCTGGTGGCCATGGTGGAGAGGTAATACCCGTTCCCATTCCGAACACGGAAGTCAAGCTCTCTTACGCCGATGATACTGCTTTCGCGGGAAAGTAGGCAGCTGCCAGGCTTTTTTTATTTTAAATTCTCTTGCTCTTGTCACTTTTCTTTAGTAGTATAATTTATATAATATTTATATGGGGTCTATATGTTTAAATTAGATAGTTCTAGCAACGAAAAGAAAGAAGATAAATCGATTGAATCGATTTCAGAAAAATTCTTAGAAACAAGACAAATTATTCTTTCAGGTGAGATAAATAAAGATTTAGCTGATAAAATAGTTCGCCAATTACTTATTATTGAAGCTTCATCTAAAGAAGATCCAATAACACTTTTTATTGATTCACCTGGTGGTGATGTTGATGCTGGTTTTGCAATTTATGATATGATTAATTTTATTTCATGCCCAGTCAAAATTGTTGGTATGGGACTTATTGCAAGTGCGGCAACTTTAGTATTATTATCTGTTCCAAAGGAGTCTCGTTTTGGTTTACCGAATAGTCATTATTTAATTCATCAACCAATGAGTGGCATGAAAGGTGTTGCAACAGACATTGAAATTCATGCAATGGAAATGGCTAAGACTAAAGAAAAGATTAATTCGATTATTTCATTAAAAACAGGTACTTCACAAGAAAAAGTTGCTGCTGATACAGAACGTGATTATTGGCTTTCAGCTGAAGAATCTGTAAAATATGGGCTCATTAGTAAAATTATAACTAATCGTAATGAATTGTAGTTTACGATAATGTATTTTGAATTATCTGATGAATTATGTAAATTACTTATAAATGGGATGGAAGATTCGATACATTTCTATATGTTTGATTCTTCCACCTGTAGTCTTATTGATGCGGCAAATGCTGATGAATCTAATACTGATATCTATCCAATACCATTTTGGGATTCAAAATCAGGTTTTAATTTAAGAAGTTGTTTTATTAATTCACTACCTGATTCTAAAATAAAAGATACGCTTTTACAGATTTTGCATTCTGGACGAGGCTTTTTTAAAGAGTTTAAGCATTATATATCACAAGATGTTATTTTGCGAAATAAATGGCATTTCTATAAGACGATGGAAATGCGAAAAGTTATCTTTTATTGGTATAAGGATATATGTGAACAATGCATCCCATATCACGCTGTAGATCTGACATTAAGTGATTTGTTATACTCAGATTTCAGTTTTATTAGTCAAACGTTTTTTGATGAAAAAGTTCAGTCCTTTTTAGATACAAGTAAAAAAGAATTGGTTAATACAAATCCACCAGAACTTTCATATGTATTTGAAAAAGTTTATGAATTACGATATAATGATATGGATAAGTTAGGATTAATCTGTAATTCACCTTTTAATGATATTGTTGGTTGTATTTTTTTTACCATCGACGAAAAAAACAATACAAGAGTAGCGATACTTGATTGTTTTTTTGTTCAAGCTGAATATCAAGGTTTAGGATTAGGTTCTGAATTACTTTCTTTAATACAGAACAAATTAAAGGCCTGTAATATTGATTGGATTTTTGTTTCCAATTTTTTTCTTACGGAAAAGGTGATACATATTCTTCAAAATAAAACTTATAAAAAAAACAGTTTCGGTTATTATTATAAATTAACCGATAGTTAGGAGTTTCTTGTATTATGAATGAGCAGGATATTGATTTAAATTTGTTCGTTTCAATTTTAAATGATGCAGTAGAAAAAGTCAAAACTGAAGAAAATCCCGTTGTTTTAAATGATCTAAGACGTCTTTATAAAAAGACAGTTCCATTTTCTCTTAGAACATATGTTGCAGCTTATATATCTAAATCATTAGTTCTTGGTAATACTTCTTCAAGCAAAAGAAATCATTCTGTAGCAAAAAGCCGAGAATGGAAAAATAATCGTGATACTCAACATTTAAATTCAATAAATAAAGATTCTTCTAGGAAAGCACAAAAGGTACAGCTTGATGAAAGCTTAGCTACAACTATTTTTATTAGTATTGGTAGAAATAGAAGAGTTTATCCACGTGATTTAGTTGGATTACTAGCATCTGTCGGTGGTGTTGAAAGAGATCGTATTGGGGATATCCGCGTTTTAGCTAATTATTCTTTTGTCCAATTATTAATAGAAGATGCAGAAAAAGTTATCTCTCTCCTTAATGGTTTTGAATATCGTGGAAGAAAACTTTCGGTTAGTTATTCAAAACAGAAAATTGCTGTTGATAAAGCTCTTTCTGATTCTAATGAAGTCTCTGGACTTGATAATACTGCAGATTTATCTGATGAAGATGCAGCTGCTTATGTTGCGGCAGAAAAAGCAGCAAGCAATGTGGATCCTTTTACTGATCCAATGAAGAAGTAGGGTTTCCTTGCAGTTATTTTCTTCTGGTTTATTGAATACCAATACACTGTTGGTTCCCGTAGTTGATCAATATGTTTTTATTGTTGATCCTGCGGGTTGTTCATTATCTTCGGACGATGAAGTTATCATTAATGAACTTACACATAAAAATCTAATTCCTTTGTTTGTTCTTTTGACACATGGACATTTTGACCATATTCTAGGACTTACAAAAATATGTGAAGTTTATAATAATATTCCTATTTTTCTACATGAAAACGATAAACCCTTTTTAGGTTTAAGTTCTCCTCAGTATCAAAAAAGCTGTCTATCCTCATTAGGATTAGAGGAAATTTATTCTTTATTACCAAAGTTGGAGTATCCAACAACATCAATTACAGTTAACCTAGGTTTAGGTGATTTTTATCATTCGTTACATATTGCTGAAAGTGATAATGAAACAATAATTACTGCACTTAATAAATGGTTTATTTTACATACTCCAGGACATACACAAGGATCTATTTGTTTGCATAATGCTTCGGAAAAGCAGATTATTTCAGGAGATACGTTATTGTATAATAGTGTAGGTCGTACTGATTTAATTGATGGAGATGTTAATGTCCAGGCAGAGACGATAAAAAAATTGCAAAATCAAATTCCTGCTAATACAACAGTGATACCAGGACATGGATATGTCTACCATTTTGGAGACTCAACTTTTTAGTTTAAATTTACCTGTTTTTCATAGGAATAAAACTATATCCAGTAGTACGCTTAATTTCAAAAAAAGTACAGGTTATAAAGCTTTGAGGATTTGTGCGAATTGACACAATCGCAAAAGAAGGCTTTTGCCCACCACGTGGTAAACTACAACTTCCAGGATTGATTAAAAGCGTATCATTGATCATTTCTTGACGTGCGATATGAGTATGCCCATAGAAAACTACATTACATTGTAATGTAGCTGCCTGATCTACTAGTGTTTTTGATGTGTAATAGATATTTTGTTTGTGACCGTGGGTGCTTAAAATAGTGTACGGACCTAGATTTAAAACTGTTTTTTCCGGAATACAGAGTACTTGCCCATTAGTTTCAGTAGAAACAATACTTGCATCCCCATTTCCTTGAACAAGAGAAATAATGGGAGGAATAGATGTTAGCGATTCTAAGGCTGCTAGAATATCATAAATACCATCTCCACAAAAAAATAATGCATCTATTTTATCTTGAAAGTGATTTAAAATTGAAGAGAGAAGCTGTATATTACCATGAGAATCAGATATAACTAAAATAGAATAGTCTGATTTTTTCGTTACACTACCAATATCAGATGATGTTGAAAAAATTTTTGAATCTAATTGATACATAGGTGACATATAAAAAATTAATATAAAAGAAAATGATTGATTGATTGTAATCCAGTTTCAGGATCTGTGTAAAAAGAAATTTTACCTTGATCTCCAATAATACTTTGAACTTGGAGCAGTAAATCTTTTGAAGATGATGCAGATTCTTTAGTTAAACGAATGTAATTAATCGTTGCATCGAGCAATGCTTCACTATTTATAGCAAGGTGTGTATCATTTTGTTCTAGATCACCTTCTTTTTGAAAAATTGCTTTTGCATCTTCAAGAACAAAATCAGAAATAAACTCTGTACCTAAAAGATCATCTTGAGGAAAAAAAGAAAACACAGGGTATGGCATTTTACCTGAATAACTTTGCTTTAAGAGCGCAATCGAATTATGAGTAAACTCTGGGGCTCCTAAGAGAATAATACCACTTAATGAATATTGTTGTAGAATTTCAGTTAGGGCAGAGACTCGGATATGTCCTCCCCGCTTTAGATCTTCAGGATACAATATCGGAACTATAAGAGCATTATCACTTGCTGCTCCAAATTTTTGTTCAAGGTGTGCAACCAAAGGCGTATATATTTCTGGCGCATTAAAGTTATAACCAAAAAGAATTGCAATTTGTTTGGAAGAATTGTGGAAAGTATGGCTTTTTTCTTTTAAGTCTTGCAGAGAAATATCGGAAGCTTTAACACTTAACTGTAAATCGCTGTCGGTAGAAACACCATTTTTTGTATTACAGCTCAGAAGAAATAGAGAAAGTATGAACAAGGCAATTTTTATAAACATATCTAGAATAATAGCATAAAAGATAAACTACTGCAAAGTATAACGCCGTTGTTTGCGCAACTGTTTTACTAAAATACAAATACAACAATTGATAAATAGAGTTTCTTTCTATATGATAAAGCTGTGAACTCTGTACTAAATATCTGCTTTGAATTGTTAGGAAGTCTCGGCATTTTATTGTATGGCATGAAAATTATGAGTGATGGTGTACAAAAATGTGCGGGGGAACGGTTACAACATACTTTAAAATTGATGACAGGGAATAGAATAGTCTCTGTTTTGACTGGTATATTTATTACAATGATAATTCAGTCTTCTGGTGCAACGACTGTTATGGTTGTGACATTTGTTAATGCTGGATTGTTGACCCTAGTACAAGCTATTGGTGTCATTTTTGGGGCGAATATTGGTACAACCATAACAGCTTGGATTGTCGCATTATTTGCCTTTAACAATGTAAATATGGATGCTTTTGCTATTCCTATTTTTGGGATTGGTTTTTTTTTAACGTTTATCAAACGTTGGCATAAAGAAGGACTTGGACAAGCCATTATGGGATTTGGTTTGTTATTTATGGGGTTGGGACGTTTATCATCGTTATTTGCCATTGATCCAAGTCATATACAATTTCTTGAAAAACTAAACGATGGTAGTTTTATGGCCATAGGGTGTGGAGTTTTAATCGGTGTTATAATAACGGTAATACTTCACTCTTCAAGTGCATCAACGGCAATTATTATAACAATGGCAACAAATAGAGTACTGGGATGGAACCTCTCTGCAGCGATGATTTTGGGCAGCAACATTGGTTCTACCGTAGATTCTGTGATGGCAGCTATTGGTACCAAAGTTAATGCTCGCCGCGCAGCATCAATACATGTTATGTTTAATGTATTTGGAACGCTGTTGGCATTGTTGTTTTTTACCCCATTACTACGATTTGTAGATTTTTTGATCCCTGGTATGGTAGAAGATAACATGAAATATCATGTAGCAATGTTGCATACAGTATTTAATCTCAGCGTTACAGCTGTTTGTATTCCATTTATACGGCAAATTGCGATGCTTACAGAGCGACTGATAAAACCAACGGTAACAGAGCAAAATGAAACATATCATTTAGACTTTGCAGAGTTTATGGGAAAAGGAAATGCTTCTGCAAGTATTATACGAGCTGAAAAAGAAATTGCAGCTATGACCGATAAAGTTGTGGATCTATTTGATTTGATTCAGCTAGAGCTTGATAATCGTGATAAAAAAAGTATAGTTGTGCATGCAGAAAAAGCAGAAAAAATAGAGTCCTATGTTGATCAAATGCATGAGCAAATAATCAAATATCTATTAAAGTGTGAACAACTTCCAATAACATCAACGCAACTGCATAATGTTTCCCTGATGCTCCAGATAGTCGATGAGCTTGAAAATATGACTGATGATTGTTATAGCGTTTCTAACTTATTAAAGAAAAGTGTTGATAAAAAGATGGTATTTTTGCAGGAAGATTTGGATCGCTTGATACCCTATGTTGAATTAGCTCGACAGTTTGTAACATTTATTCATGTAAATATAAACAAGCATTTAGATGAATCAAAAGCTCAATTTGCACGTGAATTAGAAGAACAAATAGATTTATTCAGAAAAAATCTAAAGAAAATAGCTCGTAAGCGGTTGGAGAGTGGCGCGGACGTAAAATCTGAATTATTATATATTGATCTTGTCCGCCATATAGAAAAGATAGGTGACTGTGCCTTTAGTATTTCAGAAGCCCTATCACTTACAAAATAATGTTATTCAAGCACGAGATCACAAACAGTAGCATTAGTAATGGTAATTAAATCTTTAGGATTTAAGCAAAGCTGTTCTCCACGGAGACCTGCACTAAGGTATACTTTATCCAATGACGAAATTGATGCATCGATAAATGTTCGGTATGTTCTTTTCATGCCAATAGGAGAGCACCCACCACGTACATATCCTGTAAGGCTGAGTAATTCTTCAGGTTTTACTACGGTTAGTTCTTTTACACCTGCAGCCAAACGTGCTTTTTTTAAATTTATTTCGCTTGTGGCTTTTTGACAAAAGACTATGATTTCTTTTGAATCACTGCGCATTACAATGGTCTTGAAAACCGCTTCTGGTGATATGCCTAGTTTTTCAGCAGTACGACCAGCAGCCCCCTTTTCCAGTATATGATCAGTGTTATCATCATAACTTAATGTTGAGTACTCAATATGTGCATTATCAAGAATTCGCATTGCATTTGTCTTTTTCATTACTATTTGTCCTTATTACCCAGTATTGTAACTACAAGAATCATGAAATGCAATATTCAGGAGTTCTTGTGTGGTAAATCACAATTTGGTAGAATAAACCTATGAATGCAATAATTACGGTCGTAGGACAAGATAAAGTTGGAATCATCGCAAAAGTAAGCAGTTTTCTTTCACAACATGCAATTAACATAGCTGATATTACACAGACAATTCTATCAGGAAACTTTGTTATGATGATGGTCGTAAACTTAGATAAGGCAGATATTTCTATTGATCAACTTCGGCAAGCTCTGTTTGAACAAAGTAAAGAAATGCAAGTTGATATCAATATTATGAATGAGAAAGTTTTGCACCGTTTGACTGCAGCTTTTTAAGAAACTTCGGCGAGCTTGCAACCTTGATCGACTCGGGCG
>JAILIC010000064.1 GCA_024695475.1 Treponema sp. | reverse complement strand
TTTTTTTATTTTAGATTGATACGTGTCATCAACCTAAAACTGACTGAGTCATGGCTTTACGCAAAGCGTACTCTGACAATACAATTACTCCTTTATCTTTGAAAATGATTCCTTTGTGACATCACAAAGCGGACAAACCCAACTCGCAGGTATATCTTCGAATGCAGTACCAGGGACAACTCCCCCCTCAGGATCACCAGCGACAGGGTCATAGACATAACCACAGATATCACATACATATTTGTCCATATGCACCCCTTAAAATCGTAAATTCATTATTGAGATATCATCGGCCAATGGTGTAATACCAACCCAATCATTAATCGTAGTCTCAATGTGTTTAGTAATATCCTCTTTTTTGCATGTATACAAATCATTAAAAAACTGCTTTACCCGATCTTCCTCAAATCGCTCTCCATTTTCTGAAAGCATGTCTGTAAAGCCATCAGTATGCAAACTGATATGCAACCCCTTTTTTATAGTAAGTGTTAGAATATTACGATCTCCTGACTCAATTGCATGTTTTACACCTCCCAACCCCAGTGGTGAAAATGATGGCTGATACTTTGTCAATAAGACGGTACCATCTTCTGTCTGTTCGCACACATGCATCGCTGTATGACCGCAATTGTACACATCGATAGTCATTGTATCATAGTCAATAAAACAGAGCGTTGCTGTTACAAACGAATCCATACGAACAACACTTGCCAAAAATGAATCAAGTATACAAATAAACTCAGATGCTGAAACACCTGTAGGATGCAACATCTTCATCAATGGAAAAAAAGCTCCGATTGTCATGGTAACCATGGCAGCAGATACGTTTTTACCAGAAACATCAAAACAAGCCGCAATATACTTCGTTCCTTTAAAATCCGTAAGGATACACATGTCACCGCCAACTTTATTTGCCATCTTATTCCAAATTACAGCATTAAAGGGCAGTTTTTCTAAAAAACGAGTATCTGGCATCAAAGCACGCTGCTGTGCAGTTGCCTTTTCCATATCGTTATCAGATATTTCGCGCATCCGTTTGCGCATATCCTTTATAGAAAAAATACCAAAAAAGGCCTTTGAGCGGTCAAATACCGGAAAATAAAATATGGCGTTAGAATTGTTAATATCTTCTATGGTGTCTTCACGATTTTGGATATACTCACGGGCATAAATTGTAATCGGACATTTACGGACATAATAGTTACATGATTTTGCAAAAAAACGTTTTAACACTGTATTGGTATGTTCATTAATTTCAAAGCGATCCAATACACCAATAACAGAATCATCTTCCTCTATAGGAATTGCTTCAAGTGTAGGATCTTTGCGGAACATATCATACAGCTCTAAGATGGATACCCGACCATTTACAGGCTCACAGTATTTTACTATCGATCCAAATTGTCGAAAGCCATACCGATTATGAGGCAATCCCGCATCAGATATTGAGGAAAGGAACTCAGCTGTTGCAACATCTTCTAATATTGCCATTACATATCCACCTATTCTTAATTTTACCCCTGTTTTTGACAAGCGTCAAATAATATAAGGTAATTTAAATACGTCTGGTCAAGGCACGTGTTGCTTATAGGCATTACCCCTGCCGTTTTAGCTTAATAACAATTATCAACCTAAAATAAAAAAGGACTACCTTTTACAAGATAGTCCTTATGACGCATGGCAGACTCGAACTGCCGACCCTCTGCTTAGAAGGCAGATGCTCTAATCCAGCTGAGCTAAAGCGCCGTGAAAAATATATTACTATATTAGCAATTTTTATGCAACAGCCAAGAAGAACAAATTGAAAACAGCCAGAAAACACTTAGGGAGCGGCAAACAAACGCTTAATTGTTTACAGAACCTTCATCTATACCTATACTGCCTAAGTGTAATACAAGACTATATACTTTTGAGTAGGAAGCATCATGACCGACGGACACTGCAAATAAATCTACATACCAGTCTGCCCCATTTGTATATGATTGTGCAGAGCCATAGGTAACATCATCATCACCACTAGCAGGCAATGCATACAGCGTATCATCTGTATATTCATTATTGCATTTTGTGGAATTGCGACCAAAATCAAAACAAGCACTTAAGCCATACCGACGTGGAGCATAACGGTATGTACCATTAATTGAAATCTGTGCCTTATGAGCTTCGTTTTCTGAAGCACTTTCGTTATAATTTGTCAAACGAATGGTAACCACCTGATCAGAACTTGCCGTGCCTATCAAAGGATTAGAAGTACTCGCATCTGTATTCAAAGGAACATAGCCATATGTTTCAATCATACGTTTTGCTGCAGCAGAATAATCACTGGTAGAGTTAACATTTAATATAGATGTATACCGGGACACCATAGTACTGTAGTTATTATAAATCTTATAATACACAGCCGTACCATCAAAGGTAAACTCACCACCAGTATCTTGATTTTCTTCAGTGCGGAAGGAAACATAGCGAGTCGTATAATCTGTGGAAGTATAGCTTGACTCATGGATGATTTTTGGCGGTTCAAGCGTATAATACTCCGTCAAACCACAAGCCGTCATACAAAAAAAGCAGAATACACATAA
>JAILIC010000125.1 GCA_024695475.1 Treponema sp. | reverse complement strand
TTAATCCATAAAATTGTTCAGGGATTTCTTCAGGTGTCTCAATATGAGCAACAAATTGACATAACGAAGAGGCAATATGATACAGACGTTGCGTATTTGCAGAATTTTTACCACCAATAACAATAATACCATCAACCTTTTTACAAAGCCGTTCAAGAGATTCTTGCCTCTCTTTTGTAGCTGCACATATTGTCTGAAACACTTTTAATTGTGGCATTTTTTTTGTTAGGTAATCTTCTATTTTCTTAAATTCTGTCATACTAAACGTCGTCTGCGACAACAAGATTACTTTTTCAGGTAGAGGAGTATGAGTATCAACAAAATCATACGCATCTTTTACATTTTGCAACAAATAAAATTCTTTTCCGGCATACCCAGCGATACCTACTACCTCTCCATGATTACTATCACCCGTCAAGAGGACCGTATATTCTTGTTGTGAATACTCATAAGCACGTTTCTGACTTACTTTAACACGAGGACAAGTGGCGTCAACAACCAGACAACCAGTATCAGCAATTCGTTGCTGAATCTTGGGAGGAACTCCATGAGCACGAATAACAGCAACACATTTGTTGTTTAAAAATGATATCTGACTTTCTTCAAGTACCGACACTCCTTGTGTCTTAAGCCGATCCAATACCAAAGGATTATGAATCAACGGCCCATAGGTATAAATCGTATAACCAGCCTTTTCAGTAAGGGTTTTCTGAACAGTATCCACTGCACGACGTACACCCATACAAAAGCCTAATACATCAGCTCTCAAGATTTTCATTTGCCTTTATACTCCATATACTTTTGACAGTATACAAAAAAAGCGGTCTCTTACGAAACCGCTTTTTTGTAGGAAATAGTGCTATTTTAAGCTATTAGTTATGCTTTAAATGGAATAACATGACTTCCGTCATCAGAAACCTTTAATGCATGGTGAACACCAGCTTCAGGCTTCCAATTACGACGAATATAAGCAATCAAACCACTGCTGATACACATTGATGAATAACAACCACTTATCAAGCCTACAATCAAAATCAATGCAAAATCTTTGATACTTCCTGTCAAGAAAACATATAATGACAAGGCAGAGAACATTGTTGTAATTGTTGTGATAACAGATCGGCTCAATGTCTCAGTCAATGCAGTATCAAGAATTTCAGTAAACTTATGTACATCAAGAATCTTTAAATCAGAACGAACACGGTCCAAAATAACGACAGTAGCATTAATAGAGTAACCGATGATAGCAAGAATAGCAGCCATAGTCGTTGTGCTAAACTCCATTTGTGTCCATGTGATAAAAGTAATCATGATCATTGTATCATGGAGCAATGCAACGATAGATCCCAGAGCAAAGTCCCAATGAAAACGTACTGTTGCATAGAGCCAGATCAATAACAATGCAGCTGCAGCCAAAATCAAAGCCTGACCAGACAATGTTCTTGAGAACTGAGAACCAATAAAGTCAGTCTTAACAACAGCAATATTGTTTTTACCAAATTTAGCTTCCAGTGCAGAGATGATAGAATCGCTCATCTTTTTATTAGCACCTTCTTCACCAGAATCAGCCATACGAATCTGGAAACTACGATTTAAAGCCGATCCAACTTCCTTTACAGAAAGACCTTCGAAAGAATGCAATGAGTCACGGACTTCATCGATAGATGCAATATCAGTTCCAGAAGCAAAAATCGAGAATGGTTTTTCTGTTACTACTGTTGAAACTGCAGAACTTACAAACAATCCTGCAGAAGAGGTATCCTGTGCAACACAAACTTTTGCGTGCATACCATCGATTGCATTAATTTGAGAAGCAAGTACCCCCAATGTTGGGTAGTCTACATACAGAAAACTTTCTGTACGATTATCAGCACCAGTACCGCTAATAACAAAATCAATACCATTTTGAGACAGATCAACAGCGACTTTTGCTGTCCCAGTATAAGTAAGTTCCAATGCGGTTGGAGCTACTTTAATTTCTTCAATAAGACCTGGCTTAAAATCAATTCCGAAATTGATTCCTTTTACAAATAATCCGATTACACCAAAAAGAATAATCGCACCACTAATAATCCAGCTTGGAAGAAATGCCTTACTAAAGTGTATAGTTTTTTTCATTACTTTACCCTCCAGCTGATACTCATATAATTCTTTTTCATTACATCTGTACCAAAGTCAAACATCAAACGAGATACAATCAATGCAGTAAATACAGAAGAAACAACACCTATTGCCAAGCTAACTGCAAAACCTTGTATTGAACCAGTACCAAGCTGTGACAAGAATACGGCTGCAATAAAGGTCGTAATGTTAGAGTCCATAATTGCCCAGAGCGCATTATCAAAACCTGCTGAAATCGCAGCTGCACGACTCTTACCCTGTCGCAATTCTTCTTTTATACGCTCAAAAATAATAACGTTAGCATCAACCGCCATACCGATAGTAAGAATCATACCGGCAACGCTAGAAACAGTCAGTGTCAGATTGAAAGCTGACAGAATACTAAACATCATATAGAAGTTCAAAATCTGAGCAACGATTGCATTTAAACCTGCGCCCTTGTAGTAAACCAACATAAAAATGAAGACTGATACAAGACCAACAGCAATAGCAAATACACTCTGTTTAATAGCCTGCTCTCCCAAAGAAGCACCAATAACCTGCTGACTTTCAACTGAAAGAGGAACATTCAACCAAGCAGTCTGTAAAACTTTCTGCAAATTGCGAGCTTCTTCAAGTCCAAAACCAGAAATAGCAACACGACCACCAGTTATAGCATCATTAATGCGTGCATAAGATTTAATCTTATTGTCGCTAACGATTGCCAGATTTTCACCTTTATGAGCTGTAGTAAAATCTCCAAAGATTTCAGCACCTTTTCCATCAAGCACAAAGTCAACTTCAGGTTCATTAGTAATATTATTAGCACTAACCTCAGCAGACTTAATATGCTGTCCATCAAGCGCAATTTCTTTCTTTACTACGATATAGCCGATACGTTCATCAAGACCATAATCGTCTTTTGTATACAAACCAAGAACTTCAGCATCAGAAGGAATAATGGAAGGATTAATTAATGCACCAGATGCAGTAAATGTATTGGTCGGGTTCTGACGATAGTACGCATTAAAAGCAGCAGTAGCATCATCATCAACCAATCTAAAGTTCAGGATACCCTTACCCATAATAATAGTATTAATACTATCTGCTTCAGCAGCACCTGGAATTTCAATGTAGATGCGATCTTCGCCCTGCTGTCTGATAACAGGATCAGACAAACCAAAGCGGTCAATACGGCTTGTCAAAGTCTCGATAGCCTGAGTCATAGCCTCGCTCTTGAACTGTGCTTCATTCAAGCTTGTAACAGCATCCCCATAAGAGCTCAGTGCAGTTGCAAGGTCAGCCTTAACGATAATATTCATACCGCCTGACAAATCAAGACCAAGTTTTACAGAATTGTTGTAACGTTTTTTATCAGCCAAAATCTTATCACGATATCGAGCCTGAATAACGGACAACAATTCCTGTTCGCTTGAGAATGAAGCAAGTACATCCTTAACTGTCATTGTTGCTGGAGCAGCTTCATCCATCTGTTTGTAATTCTTGCGGGCAACCTTAACCAACCACGCAAAATTTTCTGCAACAGCAGCTGATTCATCAGCTCTTACAGAACTCTTCAAGATAGATACATCTTCAACAGCTTTTGCTGTTGCATAGTCCTTTATTTTTTCCAGTGATCCTAAAGCAAGTGACTGCTCTTCTTTAGGGGTTCGTGCATACCATGTGATAGAATCCCACAAGAAACCAAAACATACTGCAAGGATTACCAGAATAAGGAGAAAACGACCTCGTTTACTCATTTTTTACTCCGGAATATATTTTATTTATTTTCAGTAGAAGAATCTGCTGCAGCAGTATCAGCTGCCTCTTTCTTTTCTTCTTTAGCTGCTTTTTTATCTTTTGCAGGTTCTGCATGTTTATCAACAACTACAGTTGCAATCGCAGAACGGGTAAATTCAATTTTTGCGTTATCATCAACTTTAACAACAACAACATTCTCTTTCACAGAACTGATAACACCATGAATACCACCAATAGTTATAACTTTATCACCCTTCTTGAGAGCTTTTAGCATCTGCTCAGTTTCCTTTTGCTTCTTGTTCTGAGGGCGAATAATAAAGAAATAAAAAATAATAATAATTAAAACAAATGGCATCACAGACATTGCAAAATTTGATGTTGTACTTGCTCCTGCCTGCAACAGAGATACGAAAGACATAATTTTTTTCCTTCCTATAAATTTAAAAATCTGACAAAATCAGTGCTTAATAGGATATCATGCAAAAGAATAGAGGGTCAAGTACAGAAATTGGCAAAGTTCCAGCAAGAATACGCGCACGTAATTCATGTCATCGCCCAAGCAATCGGTCCAGTTCTTCATTCTTTTTAATGAGTTCTTCATTAGATGCACTCAATGCAACAACTTGCTTTAGATAGTATTGGGCCTTACGCCAATCTTTTTTAGTATAGTAGACTACATAGAGCTGGTACAAAGCATCAGTATTACGAGGGTTTGCAATCAAACTTGAACGCAAATCCGCAAGAACTGCCTGCTCCCCATTCTGTAAGAAGCTTCTTTTGAAATACAAAAAACTCTTCATGCGAGGCGATGCCGTTTGAAGTAAATTATTAATTATTGACAAAGTCTCAGCACGGCGCCCCATTGCATACAAAACATCTATATATGATTGCACCGTTTCTTCATCATTCGGATTTTTCTCATACATACCTGAAATCAATTTCCAGGCCTCATCTGTTTTTTTGATAGCAAGACATATTTTTATATGAGTAAATATAACAGATGCAGCTACTGGTTCTTTTGCCAGTAGTTTGCTACTCGCCTCATAGGCTTCAGTCCATTTATTAGAGGCTGCAAGCTGTTGTACATAAATATTAAGTGCCCCACTATTTGAAGGATCAGCATCAAGTACTTTCAATGCCAATGCAGCAGCAGTCATATTATTTACAGCAGCACCTGCACTCGCTGCAGTCTGAGCAGCATATAACAACACTTCCATATCTTCTGGATACAATGACACTGCCTTAGACATTGTATCAACAGCAGCAGACATATTTTTATTCCAATCACGCTGTATACGAGCACGTAAAAGCAAATAATCCCGCGCAGTCCCATCAGTACGTTCATAAACATCTAACAAAGATGCTGCACGTATGTAATCTCCTTTTTCTATGAGGATTTTTGCCCTAAACAAAATATATGCAGGATCATTAGGATTCTGCTGGAGCACTTTTGCCACATACAGTTCAGACGTATTGTAATCACCTAATCTATATGATAATTCTGCCCCCAGTTTTAGCAAATCATTATTATCTGGATATTTTTTAACCTGCGCTGTTATCAAGGAAAAGGCAGTTGCCGCATCTGTTTCCTGTAAATTACACGCCAATGCATAGGACGGTTGCATGCAGTTTCCATCGAGTGAAACCGCTTCTTTCAAATACTCTGTTGATTCATCCATCCTACCCATTTTTCGATAGAGAATGCCCAAAAGATAGGTTACTAATAAGGATGCGGGCTTTATATTTTTTGCAAGTAACAAAGCCTTCTCAGAATCATTATAAAAATCGGTCCGACTTGTATTTGTCAATAAAACAAGAGATGGCAAAACTAATGTTAAAAAATCACTTTGCCCCGTACTTGAATCATAGATTCCTTTACGAACAGAATCGAGCGCCCCAGTATACAAATTTGCCTCTGACACAGCAGGTGATTCCCAGTCAGGTTTTTCAGGAGACCATGCAACAGTCATAATACCAGTCATAACAGACAACAAGATCTTTTCACGTTCTGAATAATCAACGCTTGCCTTTCGTATACCCGCAGCCGCTTCTCGTAACGCAGAGGGGGAACCATCAAACACCAGCTGTAAAATATCCTCTGGTACATCATAGAAAAATGAGGTAGAAACTTTTTTAGCAGGGACAATCAAGGTTTCACTTTCGCTATCTACAGTATCCTGATCGGATCCACCTTTAGCATAACAAAGCCCATTACACACAAGAGAAACACATACCAGAAGACAAAGAAAAACCACTGTATGGTGTTTCTCATGGATTTCCACGTAGATCTCCCTGAGTGCTTTCTGAAAACTCATCTACAGAGTCTGTATCATCGACAGATTCATCTGTCATATACGGAAAAGCAGTTCGATTGTGCTGTTGATAAAAAAAGACCCCTAACAAAAAGCAACCGAGCAATATCAAAATAAAAGGCCACCAAATTGTGACAAACTCTCGTAAAGGCATCTTAATAATTCTAAATGAAAACAGACAAAAGAATCCCCCAAGGACCATCATCAAAATCGCAGGAAAAAGATATGCTGTACGAAAACGACGATATCTAAAATATCCAGAAATAATTAAAGAAAAACTACAAAATACAACAGCTAATGGCCATAATGTATGTAAAGTGAGAATACCTTCATGACTTCGTAAAATCGCCAGCAAGAAGCCACCAAAACAGAAATTCAAACCTAAAAACACTTGATGTGCATAATGGGTAAAGCCAAAAGCAAAATATAAAAGAGCCCCCCCTATCAAAAGAAGAATCAAAGGCCAAACAAAAAGGACTTTTCTACCCACTAATTCAGGTCGGCATAACAACAATGCCAATCCAAACAAAACACAGAGTAACCCAAAAACTAATATCAAATGTAATACAAGACCAGAATATTTCTTCATAGTATTAACGTATATATCTCTATTAGAATACACCATGAAAGGCAGTCTTGCCAATAACAAACCGGTATGCTAAAGTAAAATAATCAACATACCTAGATGCAAACATCAAGGTATTAATCCATCCATACGAATAAAAGTAAAAAATGAAGCTGACATTTTTTTTTACCAGCATTATTATCAGTATTCTTCTGCTGACAAGCTGTTCACAACATAACCCAACTTCTCATGTTTCAAATCAACAGGATTTTCAGGAGCATCAAATGCAATTAAAAGCATTGCTTTCTGATACATCACTTAATAATGAAAATCGTTACGCCATCATAAATACATTGGCTGGAAACATGTTAGAACACAATGAATACAAGCAGCTTGTTCTTTTCTTAACAGATTGGGTCGAACGACATCCTGATGATGCGTATAATACCTATTGGCTATTCATGACAGCTTATGCCTATATGATACAAGAATCAGATCCCGTTGCGGAGTACTATCTTGATCGTATTCTAGAAAACTATCCTGACATTCTGGTAAAAGGGCAGTCTGTACATTTTCTTTGTTTGCAGCATCTCATCCGTATTTGTACAAAAACTGCAGATCGAATCAAATATTTCAAGGAGTTAATAACACGATTTCCTTCCGAGGTCAGTACTACAGAGCTCTACATTCGGCTAGCCCTCGAATATGAAAAAGAAGGTGAATGGGATCAAGCACTTAACGCATGCTCACTTTTTTTGG
>JAILIC010000031.1 GCA_024695475.1 Treponema sp. | reverse complement strand
GCAAAGGTTTCACCAAGCAAATGGAACCCAAGTATGATGAATCTTGACCTGAAGACTCTGCAATTCCTTTCTGATGTCAAGGATACTGTCATAGAAAAGATCACGATTGAAATGCCACTGGAATCTCTGTCAGACGAAATCGTTTCCGACTTGACTGAAATAGTACATGAGAATCCTGGCAATACCGATCTACTTTTCAACATACGTACAGCCAACAATATGAATGTGAGATTACATTCCAAAAAGTCTAAAATCTCCGTTCGTAAGGATCTTATTAATTATATCGAATCTCACCCAGAAATGACATTCCAAATAAATAAATAGAAAAGAAAAAGATTTGAAAAAGTTGAAGCCTTGAGAAGTTAAAGATGAGTTAAAGATACAGATGAATTTGTTAGCATAAAGAACTAAATATCGTCTTTTTTTACTACATTTTAACTACTTTTTTACTTCTTCTTAAAAAAAATACATTATTCACATTTAAAATAATAAAACTATGGTTATCAACGAAGAAAATTATGAAGAGATTGCATCACAGGGCAAACCAATGATGCTTGACTTTTGGGCTACATGGTGTGGTCCTTGTAAGAAAATAGGTCCAGATATTGAGGCTCTTGCCAACGAATACGAAGGAAAGGCCATAGTAGGAAAAGTAGATGTCGAGGAAGCTGAAGACCTCGCCATGCAGTTCGGAATACGTAACGTTCCAACTATCCTCTTCATCAAAAACGGAGAAGTTGTTGACAAAGTGGTGGGAGCTGCACCTAAGTCTACTTTCGAAGAGAAGCTCAAAGCAATTCTTTAACATGAGTGTTTACCTTTAATACGAAAAAAAATGGCTGAAGCTGAAGACATTTTAATGGATGCTGAAGACGATGCAAAATGTGTCGCTTACATCAAGAATTATTTACCACAGGATCTTAAGGAGAAGTTCACAGATGATGAACTTTATTACTTCCTTGATGTTCTGTACGACTATTATGCTACAAGTGGCATATTCGATGCTGAGCCTGATGCTGACGGATATGTAGACATCGACCTCGACGAGGTCGTAGACTTCATAATCAAAAAAGCAAAAAAGGAGGACATGGGCACATACGAGCATGATGACATCCTGTTTGTCGTTCAGGGAGAAATGGAATACAGCGAACAGGAGTGCGAGTAATTGATGAATTAGCAGAAGTAATTTTTTTGAGAAGGTAAAGGTTTGAAAAGTTAAAAAGGAATTAAAGGAAAGTTAATGGGGAGTAAAGAGACAGAAGAACATATTCGTAGATTTTTCGCCAAGAAACTTTCATCTTTTATTACATTTTAACTACTATTTTACTTCTTATTCAAAACTTCTTTTTTACTACTTCTTCAAAAAAAACACTCTTCCTCAAACAAATAAAAGTAACAGGTAACACAGGCAACATGCAACATTTTATGTTAACGTAATTACACTTACAAAGTTCCTGATACTTATTTTTCATTATACACAAAAAGCAGTATGAATTGATAATCATACTGTTTTTTTTATGTTTTGGCACAAAAAATAAAATTAAATTATATTTTTTAGTAAAAAAACAATTAAGAAAACAAAGATAATAATATAATTTATGGTACCAGATTGAATGATAATAATTATAATGGGCATTATAAACTCAAAATTTTGGCAATAATACTGCTCGCACGATGATAAAAGTCGTGCCATTTGAGAAAAATTGATACAAATAACCGATATTACGTAATTTTTCTTTGTCTAAATGAAGAAATTTTGAAAACTTTTTCTTATCATTGCACAACTTAAAGCTAATACACTATTGCAGAGGTTTCTGAGTTAGTCAATTGGAGATATCTTTGTATCTATATAAACAACTGGTAATAAATTATAAAAATTGATCCATGTAATTCCTATATTTGCAAGATAATAGCCAATTTGCCATGACCCACGTGGATTTTTAATCTGTGCCTAGCCAATTAACAAGACTATCTCTGTAAGGATATTTTGCCGTAAAAACATGATACTCCAAATATATCTTCAATGTCTGAAAAGCGAATACATGACAGAAGAATGAAGTATGCGTGAAGTACGTGTTCTTTGACTGCGCCATGCCGTATTTAACTATAAAGATGCATATCGCTCATGCGAAACACATTCTGTAATTATTAACTTATGGGTTCAATACAAAAAGTCAAAATCAATATTTATCAACACTTCCATAATTTGATATTCAATTGATAATTAGCTATTTAAAAAAGTTACTTTGATATCAAAGGCAATTTTTTTCAAATAAAAGACTTTTTGCTGTTGACTCACTTATTTAATTAACATGTTCTAATAATGAAAAAAAGAATCTTAACGTTGCTATGTGTGTTAGCAACATGCCTGTCTTCGTCCAGTGCCAT
>JAILIC010000002.1 GCA_024695475.1 Treponema sp. | reverse complement strand
GAGGAGAAATACATCATTTATACTGAGTGGTTGCTTTGTAATATACAGACCAGGAAAGCATAAGGTTTTATCTCTATTTTGATAGGTAAAGGGATCTACTTTTACCAGTTTTGAATACACTGACTCTTTGATACGTTCTAGTTGATCAATTTTGGCAAGCTGTTGGGCTTTTTCGATTTCTTTTTGAGTTTCTTCTGAAATGATGCTTCGGCAGAGTCTAAAACCAAACGATTCACGTTCACTGTCTAAATCAAAGTAGAATCTCTCTTCTAGATCATAATCTTCATCATTGTGATACCCAAAGTCACTACCTTTGAGGATTCCATATTCAGCGTGTGTAGAGTCTCTCCGATCTGGACCGCGATACTGAACCGTATCATATTCTGGAAAAGCGGCAAAATAATCCCATACAAGTTCTTGTAGATTTCCTGTCATATCATATAATCCAAGGCTGTTTGGGAGTTTTGTTTTTACTTCTTCTGGTCCGGTATACTTTATGAGCGTATCAGTGGCATCATAACCAGAATAAACTGCGACGTCTAAAAGCGTATCTGAGCCAGAATAGGTAAAGTGGTCATGATGAATACCTGAACGTGCTGCATACATCCATTCGGCTTCGGTAGGGAGCCTGTAGCCATCTGCATTAAAATCGCAGGTCAGATTTTTCATAAAAAGATAAAAATCCTCGTTGTCTTTACCCCAGAAAAGAGTCCATAGGTCTGGATCGGTCTCTCCATATACAGCGTAACAAGGGGTAAGGTTTTCGTTGATGCTGAGCTTGTTGCAAAACGCCAGTGCGTCTGTAAATCTACTAATTTGGACAGGGCGATATTTACTTGCAGCGATAGAAGGGTTTTCTTGCATGATTTCTTCGTAGTGGTCTTGGGTGACTTCGGAAGAACTCAGCATAAAATCGCTGACATAGGTTTTATGTTTTCGTTGTGTAGGATTACGTAATGGCTCGTCTTTATTACCCATGATAAACCAATCACCTTTTATGGTAATCATGTTAAAGACTTCGGGAGCTTCTTTTATAAATTCTTTAGGTGCTTGTGCAGTTGTTGTCTCTTGAGTTTGTGTATCGTTGCTGCTCTTTTTGGAGCAAGCGACAAGCGAAAGTGCAAGAATGAGCATGGGTATTGCATAGCGTGTTTTTTTGTTCATATTCATATTCGATTTTTCCCTATGTATGGTATGGCTTATTTATATCGTATGACTCTAAATGAGAATGTTTGAGACGGGGAATATGTATTTCTAGGTTCATATTCGTATGAGTAAGAACTCCAACCGTTACTTGTCCAGCATTTTATAGGTTCTTTACTGCAGTGATAGCGTACAACGCGAGTCTGATATGATTCTCCTTCTCTTTGACCTGTGTAATATGGTTTATCATACTCGTATGATTTTACCGGTCCCTGATCATAGCACCATTCTCCTTGTGTTGTATTCATGAAATACAATCCGGAGGCAGTCGGCTCTCCCTGTTTGAGTGATGTAATTTTTGTTATGAGATTGATTTCTGCCGATGGATCTGAGTCTTTTATACCGGCGTAGAGCCACTCACTTTCAGCAGGAATTTGATAGCCGTCAGCTTTTGCATCATATTCAATTTTGTTTTTAAACGTTACAGAAGTATCTGGATAATCGTAGAATCTGACAGAAAAATCATTGTCTAGATCTTTGATTGCATAGTCGCTTAAAAGTGTTTCGCCGTTAATCTTAAAAGCGGGAGTAAGATGCGCCAATAAACTGAGTTTATTGCAAATGACAAGGGCTTGGATAAATCTAACTTCGTGACTATCATAGTCTGAACCAGATTTGTTTCTTCCATCAATCGTTTTATAATACAGTTCGTTGGTAAACATTGAAGACTGCATGTAAAAAGTTTTTATATCTTTTTTCTTTGAGACGTCTTTTTTTGCATCTTTATCATAGTAGGCCATGGTGTAGTTGCCACCTTCGATGGTGACCATATCAAGCATGGTATCGAGTGTCTCTACAAGATGCGTTTTTTCTTCTTTATTTTGTGCAAGCAGTTCTTGTATTTTTTCTATATCGAGTGTTTTGCACAGGTGGAATGAGCTGTAACTTGTATCTTCTAGGGTACCTCTTTCATACATATCGACATGTCTCAGTTTTAGTTGTGGAGTTGCATAATCTCCATGTGGATAAGACGTTTCCCAGGCAGGAATCGCGTCGGATACATAGTAGTCGTTACACAATGAATGCCAATACCAACTGCTTACTTTAGTGTTAGGTACACTCATAAACTCTGCAATTGTCGGCAGGCGGAATCCGTTTTTGGTGTAATCACACTCCCAAATACCATCTTCTGAGTCTTTTTGATAATAGCACGGCTCAAGTCCACGTAATACACTGAGCTTATTACAAAGTTGTGCAATATCATTGTATGACAGAGAAACTTCTTTATTGTTTTTATAACTGGCAAATTTACCGGTAATAGTTTTGTAGAGATAGTTTGGAAATTTTTCATCAGACATTTCAAAATCAGCAATTTCGGCATCTGGAAGAGATTCATATGTTTTGAGTCCTCCTTCCTGCTTTGTCATGGTAACAAGAGAATCAAAAATCTCATCTACTGCTGTCTTAATAACTTCTTCTTGTTTTTGTTTATACTCAGTGATTTGCTCTGGTTTTGCGGTTTGGAACAGGCGCAGACAAAAGTTTGGTGTCGTTTGCTCTGAGTTATTATATGAGTTGCTACGACCGACGGAATTCTTTATAGGTTTACGTCCTTTTGCTGCATAGCGGTAAATGACTTTTTCTCCTGCCGGATACTCATTAAAGGGATTGTATTGGTCTGTAGTATAGAGTTGTTCCGTACTATTGTCATACGTCCAGTTCCAGTGAGTTGCATCAAACGATATGTCTTCATCAGCATTATGTTGGGCTTCAAAAGAAATATACTCTGCTTGGGTTGGGAGTCTATACCCATTTGCCTCGGGATTATAGGTGTATTTTGCGCTATTATCTTCGTATTGTTCCCGTGTTGTGTAACAAGGTATAAGGCCTGAGAGTTTGCTCAATCGATTACAAAACTCGATGGCGTCATAATAATCGACATTTGTTTTAGTTGGTACATCAGAGGCAAAATTACTTGGTGTAATTGAAGAAAACCCATATGCACCATAGTATCTATCATTATAGTGTTGTAACAAATCTGGGGTTTCGATACCATCAGACAGCTCGCCCTTCATAATAAGATTGAATAGTTCCTTTGTAATTTCTGTCTTGCAGGCATTTACTTGAGGAACAAAAATGGTAATCTTCTTTTTTGTCTCGTCAGGATTTTCACCGACAGTTTGATATGAGTATTCCTCACAGGGTACAAAATCAAGTTGTTTGGCTAATGACTCAAGATTTGATGTAATCCATTGCTCTGTATCTTTTTCGACATCGCCTTTATAGAGAATATCGAGTTTTGATTTGTCTATTGAGGTTGAACAGCAAATTCTAAAACCGATGATATCCTCTTGATCTACAAAATACTCCTTGTATTTTTCAATTGTGCTTTCTCCGTAGTAATCTGTTGCTGTTTGATAGGTCATAATCGATTGTCTATGAAGATATTTGCTGTAGGTGAGGTCTCTATTCTCATCATCTTCGGATTGTCGCATTTCATGAGGTATATAGACATATTCGCTGGCATTACCGAGAAAGTCAAAAAGACCAAGTGCATCTGGCTTATAATGGGCAGTTTTATGGAGTCGTGTACCATGCCAGCCTAGTACTTCATTACGATTCAAACTTCTACCAATTTCAGGTAGGAGATACTCGTATATTTTTTGTGATTCATCATCGGTAAGCAATCTAAATCCGTTTATGTTATCATATTCTTGCACTATAGTTTGGTCATTGACTACTTCTATCTTGTATGAGTCCTTAAAACCAAAAAGCTTATTTAGCTTGTTACAGTAGCGGCAAGCATCATCATAGGTGATATTAGTTACAGGAAGTTGACCATCAACGACTTTTGATGGATTGTCTTTCATTATTTCAGAATACTGATCTTGAGTTATTTCTGTACGTGATACATACAGGTGTAGATCAGATTCTTTATCTTCGTTAGTGAGTTGCACTTCTACAAATTGAATATTGTTGTTTAAGTGATTTTTTTTACATGATGTAAAAGCCAGCCCAATAAAAGCGATGGCGATAACAAATAATGATTTCTTTTTCATGGTAATACTATATAGAATTTATCGAGTTGATTCTATATGGAATTACTACTTGTGTGTCGGCTATTCCCGTCATGAAGGCGGGATGACGACGTTATATAAGTGGAACAAAGAATGATGCAAAGATGACGGTTAATAGCCCTGCAACGGCGATGGACAGACTGCTCATAGCTCCTTCTACTTGTCCTATTTCTATGGCCTTTGTTGTTCCCAGTGCATGGGATGAAGTACCGATGGCAATACCGATGGCGACAGGCTCCGTTATGTGGAATAAAGCACAAATCTGTTCTGCAAACATATTGCCAAAATTACCGGTGATAATGACCATGGCAACAGTAATACCTGGCAACCCTCCGTATTGCTCGGTAAGAGCTAATGCAATTGCAGTGGTAATTGATTTTGGCAACATAGATACATACTCCGTGTGTCCCATACAAAAGAGCATGGTAAGTAAAAAGATAGTTACCAAGTTAGTGATAACACCAGCTAATATGCCTCCTGCAATGGCTTTCCAGTTGTTTTTGAGTTTTTCAAATTCCTCATACAGTGGAACTGCCAGACATACCGTTGCCGGAGTGAGGAGATAGCTTATTATATTTGCATTTTGTATATATGTTTCCACATCTAGATGAGCTATAGCAACAATGGCGATTGTCATTATGATCGCCAAAAGCAATGGATTGGCAAATGAAATGCCAGATGCTTTACGTATTTTGAGACCTATCCAATAGGTGGCTAATGTCAATAAAGTGGCAAAGTATACCGATTGCAATGAAAAAAAAGGATGAAGGTTCATTTTTTACCTCCCTTTCGTATGATGGCTTGTGTAACCAATCCCGAAACTACCATAACGATACCTGTGGACACGACTGCAATGGCAAAAAACTGTATCCAATACTGCTTAATGACTGGTATGGTTTGTAAGATGGCAACGCCAGATGGAATAAACATGACAGGCATAATCTCAATTAAAAAGACACTGGCGTCTTTTACTTTTGCAAGAGGAAGCAGACCTGTTTTTAATACGGTAAACATGAGTACTAAGCCATAAATGCTGGCTGGAATGGGTAAGGGGAGCAGATAGTGTAAAAGCTCACCTACACAAGAAATAAAAATGATAATAACAAATTGCTTGACAAATCGCATGGGGAGAATACTACTTTTTCTGCTCATGAGCGTCAATGCTCTCTTGCTATATAATACGTAAAACAGTAGCATAAAACCATGTCAAAAAAATTAACTCAAGGAAATGTATTCCATACAATAGTATTCTTTTCATTGCCATATTTGTTTTCCTATTTTTTGCAAACGCTCTATGGACTTGCTGATTTGTTTATTGCAGGACAGTTTAATGGACCTGATGTCATATCTGCGGTTGCTATCGGTAGTCAGGTTATGCATATGATAACCGTTATTATTGTAGGACTTGCGATGGGGACAACGGTATTGATCAGTCGTGCAACAGGTGCGGGGGATACAGCGACAGCTTCTCATGTGGCTGGTAATACCGCTGTCATTTTTATGATAGTTTCTGTCATTTTTACAGCCGTTCTTCTTGTTTGTTGTCCAGCTATAGTAGCAGTTATGTCTACGCCACAAGAAGCAGTTCCTTTAACTATTCAGTATCTGACTATCTGTTTTGCAGGAATCCCGTTTATTACCGCATATAATATAGTTGCTGCAATATATCGTGGAGCGGGAGACTCTCGTAGTCCGATGTATTTTGTGATTTTAGCTTGTGTTCTCAATGTCATACTCGATTATGTCTGTATTGGTGTGTATGATATGAAGGCTTCCGGTGCTGCTATAGCAACCGTACTGGCACAGACTATCAGTGTCGTTTTGTCATTGGTATATATGAAACGAGCACACCTTGGTTTATCGGTTACATTGTCAGATTTTAAGCCAGATGTCTCTGTTATAGCTGAACTACTTCGTATCGGTGTACCAGTAGCTTGTCAGGATGGATGTATACAAATTTCGTTTTTACTTATTACGATTATTGCCAATCGAAGAGGGCTGGAAGTTGCTGCGGCTGTCGGTATCGTGGAAAAAATAATAAGCTTTTTATTCTTGGTGCCTTCCACAATGTTATCAGCAGTGTCTGCTATTGTTGCGCAGAATATCGGAGCTAAAGAGTATGAACGAGGGGATAAGACGTTGTTTTATGCCTGTGCAATAGCTGGTACCTTTGGTCTTGTAATAGGTATTGCCTTTCAATGGATTGCAGAGCCTTTTTTGTCATTGTTTACCAGTGATGCCAACGTTGTTTTGTTAGGCGTCCAGTATATCCGTTCCTATGTATTTGATTGCTTTTTTGCGGCATTCCATTTTAGCTTTAGCGGCTATTTTTGTGCATATGGTAAATCGCTTATTTCGTTTATGCATAATATTATTTCTATTATAGCTGTCAGAATTCCAGGTGCGTATTTTGCTTCTGTATTATTTCCACACACGTTATTTCCAATGGGGGCTGCGGCACCTCTGGGGTCTTTGCTGTCGGCACTTATCTGTATCGGTGTGTTTATATATATGCGCCATCGGTCGTATCCAGAACGCCATCAGAGTCAACACGAGTAAGTAGCGAGGTGCGTGCTAGTTTATACGAGCTGCTTAGTTTGAGCAGTGTGACTCGCTACCTGATCCAGTGTCTTTACCAAGTCCGAGCATTTCGTTCATGGTACGCCAGCCAAGGACTGCACATTTGACACGAGCAGGCATATGAGCAATATCCTGTAAAGCTGCAGCTTCGTCCAGTTCTTCAATGTCACTTTCTTGTGCAGTACCTTTTATCATGTTCATAAAGATGTCGGCAAGGCGGAGTGCTTCCTGCTTTGATTTGCCGATAACTAAGTCCAGCATCATATCGACACTGGCCTGGGAAATAGCACAACCACTTCCTGTAAATGAACCATCACTAATAATATCATTGTCATCAACTTTAAGTTGTAGTGTAATATTGTCTCCACAACTAGGATTAATGCCCTGTAAGGTGATGGTTGCATCTTCTAATGATGTTTTATGAGCAGGATTAAGATTATGTTCGTTTAAGATTTCTCTATACAGTTCTTTTGTATCCATGATGGTTCCCTTATAGTATTTTCTAGTTTTTTAACCCCATCCAAGAGCGAACTTTTGCAAGTTTTTCAAGGAATATGTTTACCTCATCTTCTGTATTATAGAGATATACACTTGCACGTGCTGTTGCAGGTACTTCAAGGTATGCTCCTAAAGGCTGGGCACAGTGATGACCGGCACGGATTGCAATATGTTCTGTGTCTAAAACGCTGGCGATATCATGAGGATGTACATCATCGATAGTGAAGGTAACAATACCACAATGGTTGCTACTGTCGGGGTCACCGATGATATGAATGTGTGGAATTTGAGTCATACCATCCATCAGAAGTTTTGCTAGCGCATTATCATGCTGGGCAATGGTTTTTAGTCCAATTGACTGAATATATTTAATTGCTGCTTCCAGACCAACTGCTCCACCGGCATTAACTGTTCCTGCCTCAAACTTTGCTGGAAGCTCAGCCCAAGTTGCACTTTCGCGGGTGACATATTCAATCATTTCACCTCCACGAAGGAATGGTGGCATTGCTTCGAGTAATGCTTTTTTTCCATAGAGTACGCCACAGCCAGTAGGACCTGCCAATTTGTGACCGCTGAATGCCAAAAAGTCTGCATCAATATCCTGTACATCAACAGTAAAGTGCGGAACTGACTGAGAGCCATCAACTACAATGATGGCTCCTGCGTTATGGGCCAATTGAGCTATCTGCTTTACGGGATTTGTACACCCAAGCACATTACTTACTTGAGTGATGGCAACAATCTTAGTTTTGGAAGAAAGTTTGCTTTTAACTTCGTCAAGTGACAGACGTCCTGTTTGTTTGTCACATTCCATGTATACGAGCTTAGCGCCTGTCTGCTGACATACCATCTGCCAAGGAAGGATGTTGGAATGATGCTCCATGATGGAAACAAGTATTTCATCTCCTTGGTGTACTGCGCTCAGTCCATAAGAATAACCGATGACATTTAAAGATTCCGAAGCATTTCGGGTAAAGATTATTTCTGCATCTTCTTTTGCATTGATAAATTGCGCAACGGTGTGACGGGCATGCTCATAATCCTGGGTAGCTCTGACACTTAAATCATATAACCCGCGCAAGGGATTTGCATTGTCGGTTTCATAATAATGCGAAATTGCCTGTATTACTTGCAATGGACGCTGTGCAGTTGCTGCATTATCAAAATAAATGAGATCTTTATTCTGCTCAGCTGCAAAAATAGGAAAATCTTTTTTATAATCTTTAGTCATTGCCAAATTCCTCATCCATATAGTCATTAATCTTTTGTATGGTTTCAGCATCAGGAATCAAATTTGCAATGCTTTGTATTTTTGCTCTGCTCATCATCTGCTGTGCAGCAGCTTTACTAATGCCCCTGTTATTCATGTAGAACAGTACATCGTCACTTAAACGTCCAATAGATGCTCCATGTTCTCCGGCAACGTCTTCTTCATCACAGAGAATAATCGGTATAGACTTGTTTACTACTGTTGGACTGAGTAGGAGTGTTTCTTCCTGTTCATTGCCAGTAGCACCAGAACAACCTTTTTTGAAGTCTATGGTACCACGATATGTTTTTGTAGCTGTATCTTGTACAGTACCTTTTACTTGCATCTTACAGTCAGATTTGCGTCCTTTGTGTAAGACGACATAGTTCATGTCGAGAAGCTGTGTATTGCGACAAAGATATGCGGTATCTGCAGTAAATTGAGATGTATAGCCAGGCAGGTCATTGAGTACGCCGACGTAGGATTTTTGTGCACCGAGTTCAATCTGTGTTATTTTTATCTGTGCACTGTCATCGCAGGATCCTGTTGTATCATCGATATGAATAAACTTGGAACCTAATAATTGTACTTTAACAAGATGGATTACTGCATTTTTGTCAGCAATGAGCTTAGTCTGTATGGCATGAAATCCCCCTGCATTTTTTTCTGATGTATAGTCCAAAATAACAGTTATCTGTGCATTTTCTTTTGCATGGATAATCTGACGATAGACAGACGTTTGTCCATCTGAGAGAGAACAGTGTAAAAAAACAGGTTCTGTTACTGTGGTGTTTTCGGCAACGGTAAGCTCGGTACAAGGGGTATGCAAGGTGTCAAAAATTGCATTGACTTCTGTACCCATGCCACTTGATGAGGCTGCAAAGCTTGCTGTATCGCTGTATGTAACCCCCGCTGGTAACGATGAATATGAGGGAATTACTGTATTTTCTTGCTGTACCGTCTCATTGAAAGCGACTCTGTTCATCTTGAGCCAGTTCCAAGTGAGGGCGGGTATTTCATTTACGGTTGTATTGAAAGTTGTTGTTGCCATTAGAGTGTTCCTTTCATTTCAAGACGAATGAGATTGTTCATTTCTACTGCATATTCCAAAGGAAGTTCTTTTGAGACTGGATTGGCAAATCCACTTACGATCATAGCTTTTGCTTCTTCTTCACTGATGCCACGAGACATCAAATAAAAAACTGCTTCATTTGAAATACGACCAATTTTTGCTTCGTGTCCGACATCGACATCATCAGTAAGTACTTCCATAGCAGGAATCGTATCAGAACGAGAGTCGCTATCGAGCATCAATGATTGGCAAGATACTGATGCTTTGCTGCCTGTCGCTTTTTTATCGATATAGATGGCTGAGCGGTAGGTACTGATACCACCACCTTTTGAAATGGACTTTGTATTGATGACACTGGAAGTATGTGGTGCCATGTGTACCATCTTAGCTCCGGTATCAAGATTTTGTCCGTTACCAGCAAAAGTAATACCGGTAAACTCTGCACGTGAATGTGCTCCTACCAAATCGCTCTCTGGATAAAGGTAGGAAATATGAGAGCCAAATGAACCTGATACCCATTCAATAGAACCGCCTTCTTCAACGATTGCACGCTTGGTATTGAGGTTATACATGTTCTTTGACCAGTTTTCGATGGTTGAGTAACGCAGATGTGCATTTTTTGCAACATAGAGCTCAACACAACCTGCATGGAGATTGGCGACATTGTATTTAGGAGCCGAACATCCTTCGATAAAGTGAAGGTCAGCACCTTCATCTACAATGATTAATGTATGTTCAAACTGACCTGCACCTTTTGCATTGAGGCGAAAGTATGACTGCAATGGAAATGACAGGTGCACCCCTTTTGGAACATAGACGAATGAGCCTCCAGACCAGACGGCACCATGGAGGGCTGCAAACTTATGATCTGTTGGTTTTACCAACTTCATAAAATGGGTACGAACCATCTCACCCCATTCTTTGCTTTTGAGGGCACTTTCAAAGTCTGTGTAGATAACACCTTCTTTTGCAACTTCGTCACGGACATTGTGATATACCAATTCACTGTCATATTGGGCACCAACACCAGCCAGGGACTTTCGCTCTGCTTCAGGAATGCCCAGCTTTTCAAAAGTATCTTTTATATCCTGTGGTACTTCTTTCCAATTACCTTTCATTTTGGTATTTGGACGTACATATGTTGCGATATTTTCAATGTGGAGATCGCTGATATCAGGGCCCCAATCTGGTTCCTGTAATTCATTATAGATACCGAGACATTTTTGTCTAAACTCTCGCATCCATACGGGATCATCTTTTTCATCTGATATTTTTGCTACGATTTCTGGAGTAAGTCCCTGTTTGATACGATAAAAGTCTTCCGCATTTTCTTCATAACGGAAGTCGTACATTGATCGGTCTATGTCTCCAACGATGGTCTTTGTCTTATCCTCGTCGCTCATGCTTCACCGCCTGCGCTCAGATATTTTTCAAAGCCGTGGTCATTGATTTCCTGTACTAAGGAACCGTCACCAGAAGCAACGATGTGGCCTTTTACCAGAATATGGGTGTGATCTACATGTAAACTTTCAAGGATCTTTGTAGAGTGGGTTATGATAAGTAATGCACCGTCCTGAGACTTCTGGTATTCTTCTATGCCCTTTGATACCGTACGTACAGCATCAACATCAAGACCAGAGTCTGTCTCGTCCAAAATGGCAAACTTTGGTTTAAGCATTAACAGCTGCAAAATCTCTGACTTTTTGCGCTCACCGCCACTAAAGCCGACGTTGAGATCTCTGTTTGCATAGGACTCATCCATGTTGAGCAGCTGCATGCAGGCTTTAAGTTCCTTTTGAAAATGAAAGAGCTTTACGCGCTCTCCAGTACGCTGCTGCAGGGCACTGCGGATAAATGCTTCTACACTGATGCCTGGTACTTCAAGTGGATTTTGAAATGACATAAACATGCCAAGTTTTGCACGTTTATCTGTTGACTCATGTGAGATGTCAGTTCCGTCAAAAATAAGTGATCCAGCTGTAAGCGTATACAATGGATTGCCCATAAGGGTGTTACCCAGTGTTGATTTACCTGCACCATTTGGACCCATGAGGACATGTGTCTCGCCTTTGTTGATAGTCAAATTGACATCATGCAATACCTGTTTTGAATCTATATGTACTGAAACGTTATTAACGTGTACTAATGGTTGCGACATAATAAGTTCTCCATATTATCTATATAACTAGTAGGATTTGTATACATGTAATATACCTAATAATACTGGAAAAAGACAATATTTGGAATAGAAATACTTAAATTTTGTTGTTGTAACAACAAAAATAAGCCCGTTTTTTATGATTTGATACATGCTTTCTTGCTTTTAGAAGCGATATACGATACAATATAAAATAAGTAAAAATTGTCTTCTAGAATACTCTCTGTTGTGGAGAGCATTATATGATACGGAGGATAATGATTGATGAAGCATCTTTGTAAATTGTTAGTAGCAGGAATTGCTACCAGTATTGTTTTTATTGGAGTTGCGTCTGCTGATACTTCAATAACCATAAACTGGAATGGTGGTACATACACAACTACCGTACCTGATGAAATTGCGACTATCATTAATTCCAATATGTCGTCGATAGTTTCTTCTTTGAATGCAAATAATGTAGATTCTACTACCCTTGGTGATGCGGTAACTGAAGCAAAAGATGCATATACTGACTTTTTGGCAAATAATCCCAATATGACGACGACGCCTTACACAACGTCAGTTAATTCATTAAATGACTTTTGCGAAAATCTCAATGATAGTATTCCTGATACACAGGTTTTGCAGAATGTTTGGGCAGAAGCCTGGATTGGTAAGTTCATACCTAACTTTAAATTTGGTTTTGGTGTCAATGCAGGGGTTGCTGCCTTGGATATCAGACCTTTGAAAAGTGCTGCAAATGCACTGAATATTGATACTGGTAGTCTAAAAGATATTGACACATTGGTATTTCCAACGTTAACTGCTGATGTGAGATTAGGTGGTATTATTCTTCCTTTTGATATCGGTCTTGCATTGAGTGTTATCGATACTGAAAAAATTAGTGCTATTGATAGTGCTATCAAGCCTTGTGCTTTTGACTATTTTTCAATTGGTGGAGATGTACGTTATCGTTTGGTTGATGTTGGCGGTAAATACATTCATGCTCGTTTATCTGCTACAGCTGGTGGATATTATACAAAAGGTAGCGTTAGTGTTGAGGATAATGGATCATCTGCTAATCTTGACTTTAAGTCAACAACACTCTTTTTGGGTGCACAGGGCTCTGGTAAGTTTTTGTGTTTAGTTCCATTCTTGGGTGGACGTTTGATGTTTACAAAGTCTAAGGTTGATTGGAATGCTCATGCAAACTGGGCAAATCTCTTGAATACCTCATCAACAGGAGATTCAATCAGTCAGGCCTTGCAGTATAACATTCTTCCAGAAAACTTTGGTGGTGGTGCAAGCAGTGGTTGGGGTGTAAGACCTCAGATTTACGGTGGTATCGGTATCGATTTGTTTATTATCGATCTTACTGCAAGTGTTGGTTATGATATTGCGAAGAAGATTCCTTCTGGTGCAATGAGTGTACGCTTTTCTATTTAGCCGTTGATAAACTGGTAACAATGTATGAAGCGCAGGCAGTATGTACTGTCTGCGCTTTTTTTATCCGTATGAGATCTAGTACTTATTGATTTGTGAGGTATATTCTAATTATAATGCTTGCATTATGCATACTTTTTATACATATATAGCACGTTTGGCATGTTTTGTTGGTGTACTTAGTTGTTTATTGTGTGTCTCATGTACATCTACCTCTGTAGAATCTTCTGCTTCCGATGTTACTACTTTTATTAATGTGTTTCCTGAACAGTCAGGACAGGTGCATTCAGTCAGAATTTTTTCCAAATTGACACAGGTAGCCTACGTTGATGCAAAAACAAAAGCTGTTTTGACCGAAATTGATCCGACATCATATACCTATGATACTACAAAAGGATTATTGACGATTCTTGAGTCAGGTCAGAGCAGTACAAGTCCGGTAATGATTCATGTAGAGGGTATTCCTGTAAGTCCGGCAGTTTTTGTTTTGGATAGATTTTCAGCAGATACTAGTTTTGCTGCAGTTTTTATTGATGGAAATCAGGTAAAAGAAGGTGAGGATTACCAGTTTGATACACGTACGGGGGTGTTGCGTTTTCCAAAATCAATGAATATTGATACAGTACCATATTATATTGTCTGGACGACAGAGGGTGGTGTTATTAATAGTTGTAGCGATAATATCGATGGTAATACAGTTGTGTATGATACACTAGTTAAGCAGTGGTACATTGATACCGTTATTGCAGGTTCTGTACAATAACGGCTTTGTTTGTACTATTTTCCCATGATATGGTGATGTAGCCATGAATTGCTTTTGTAATAGATTATGAACAGTATTGTGGTAAAAATCCATGTAACGGGATAACAGGCAAGCACTGTCCGTATGGTTGGATTACATGGTACTGCAATTGCAAGCCAGAGGATACGGAGTGCGCATACTCCAAAACAAGTAATAAGCATAGGAGTAAATGCTGCACCTGTTCCTCTTGTTACCCCAGACAAAATTTCGATTGGTTCATAAGTAATAAAGAACGGTACGAGAAAATAGAGCATGTGCATGCCAATGGTTATGACAGACTCATCTTTTGTAAAAAGATGGAATATGGTAGTACCGGCAAACCAGAAAATGAGGCCATATACGATTGCCATGGCACCTGACATGATAATGCCTTCTTTTGTTGCTCTTCTGATACGATCAATTTTACCTGCCCCAAAGTTTTGACCAACAAATGAGGTGAGCGCTACCCCAAAGGAATTACTTGTCATCCAGAAAATAGCATCGATCTTACTATATGCAGCCCATGCAGCAATGGTATCGGTACCAAATATATTGATATTTGCCTGTATGATTAAGTTTGATATGGTGTATAAAATTGATTGCATTCCAGCAGGAATACCTATGCGTATCATTTTTGCAAGAAGATGTGGAGTTATGCCGATTTGTGACAGATGCAACTGATAACTGCTTCTGGATTTTGCAAGAACAAAAAGAATCAGTATCATACTGATGGATTGTGATAATACGGTTGCCCATGCAACACCAGCAACTCCCTGATGTAATATAACAATACTGAGCAAATCTAAAAAGATGTTGGTAATACAGCCTACTATGAGGCTGTAGAAAGGAGTTTTCGAGTCACCGACGGCACGTAGGATTCCTGCTCCCATATTGTAAATAAAAAGCGAAATCATGCCATAAAAGTACACGCGGAGATAGATGACAGAGTCGGCAAATATTTCTGGCGGTGTTTTGATAAGTTGCATTGCCCAGGGACTGATTATAAGCCCTGCGATGGTCATGATAGTTCCTGCGATAAGAGCCATCATGATTGCAGTATGTACGGAACGTTGTACTTCTGTATCATTATGTGCTCCGTAAAACTGCGAGATGATTACAGAAGAACCACTTGAAATACCTACAAAAAAACCAACCAGTAAGTTAACGTAGACTGCTGTTCCGCCACCTATGGCAGCAAGTGCATCTTTACCTAAGAAGTGTCCGACGATAACGGCATCGGTCGTATTGTACAGTAAGAGAAAAAAGGTTCCAAATAAAATAGGAAAAAAGAAAGTGAGTAAACCTTTCCATACGGGTCCTTCAGTGATTTGGGCATTATTTGTATTATTCATAAGATTTCTGATGTCTTTGCCTCTTCCCATAGCTTTTCTTGTTCTGCCAGATGTGCACTATCTTGTGGAATGTGCTGTTCTTTCATGTGTTGCTCTATATATGAAAAACGCTGGTAGAATTTTTTATTAGCTCTATCCATGGCGATTTCTGGATCGACTCCGAGATGTCGTAAATAATTTATGACTGCAAAGAGGAGGTCACCACATTCTTCTTCCAGATGAAGTTGTTCCTTTTTGCCTGCATCTTGTGCTTTTACGGTAAACGGAGCTGCCGTCGTACCGGTGGTATCTGTCCGATCGGGTACAGTGCGGGTTACGGCATCATACGCTTCTTGTACTTCTTCGAGTTCTTCAGAAATTTTTGCGATGACAGGCTCAAGTGTCGGCCAGTCAAAACCAAGCTTTGATGCCTTTTTTTGCATTTTATATGCTTTTAATAACGGGGGAAAGCCTTGAGGAACTTCATCGAGGATTGTCTTTGCACAAGCTCTGCCTTCAACAGTTTGCTTAATACGCTCCCACTGGCTAATGACTTCATCTCCAGTTTTTACCTCTCCTGTTACCGCACTTTTACCTTCGCTTTGTGTAAAGACATGAGGATGCCGTCTGATGAGCTTATCAGTTACATCGGTCAATGTATCAGCAACAGAAAAAATGCCTTGCTGCTCAAACATATAGGCAATCATAGTTGCATTGAGCATGACGTCACCGAGCTCTTCTTTTGCATGTGCGTGATCTTCCTGAGTAATGGCGTCAACAGCTTCGAAAGTTTCTTCTATTAAATCACGACGCATTGAAAGAGGCGTCTGATCTTTGTCCCATGGACATCCCTCTGGAGAGCGTAATGTCTGTATTGTTTGATAAAAGCGGTTATAAGCTTCCTGTAATTTTTGTTTGTTCTGAGTATCCATAAAATGCTTCGTTTATTGAGCTAATAACTTTTTCTTACCCCATTCCTGTATCAAGCGTGATGGATCATTAGAAAGCAATACTTTGCACAGCAATGCGGCAGTTTGTGGAAATATCTGGCTTAAAATAATTGTTTCATCTTCAGTGAAACGTGAAAGAACATAGTCTGCAATATCACGGTTTGTCGGTTTACTGATACCAAAGCGTAGCCGCCAAAAATCTGCTGTGCCTAAAACAGATTTGGTACTGCGTAATCCGTTATGGCCCCCAAGTCCACCACTCCATTTGAGACTGACAGTACCTATTGGTAATTCCAATTCATCATGAATGACCATAACGTTTTCGGGTGCGAGCTTAAAAAAGTTAACCAGCTCAATGATGCTGTCACCAGAAAGGTTCATGTATGTCATAGGTTTTAAAAAATAGATTTTTGCGGGGGCCTCTTTTGGAACAGGTACTACTGAACCGTCTTTTTTTGTTAATAGCTGTGCATCATGTGCCCATTGTGCAAATTCTTCTGGCTCAAACGAAGCGTATTCCCCTTTAAATTTAGACTGCCATGAAAGTCGATGGTAAAACGGGAAGGAAGCGGCAAACTCCCAAGCTATATTGTGACGAGTGTGTTCGTATTCTCGTCCGTAATTACCAAGAAATGCTACAAGTTGAATCATACTGGCAGTATAGCATAATTGCATATCTTGTTCATCAGGTGTTGGTAAACCGTAGTTTAGCTGTATTTTTTTTGACCGTTTTTGTTTTCAGTTGTCTAAATAGGTATATGCTTTCTGTCTGCATGATTGTTAAAAATGAAGAGAAGACTCTTTCTGACTGCCTTTCGCAGACGGTTCGTTTTGCTGATGAGCTTATAGTTGTTGATACCGGCTCTACCGATGATACCAAAGCGCTCGCTTTTTCCTATGGTGCACAGGTGTACGACTTTGTCTGGTGTGATGATTTTGCGGCAGCGCGCAATTACTCATTTGAAAAAGCTCATGGTGACTACCTTATGTGGCTTGATGCAGACCACATACTGACTGATGAGGCAGTAGAAAAACTTATAGTGCTTAAAAATATACAGTTTAACGGAACTTCGTCTGTCATGATGCAGTATGACTCCCCTGATAATGGGGGCATTACGGTGTCTTTTTTGCAGATTGTGCAGCGGCACACGGACGGAAGCATTCCTAAGTGGCAGGGAGCGGTACATGAGAGGCTCCCTGTAACAGAACCAGTGCTTGTAACTGACATAGTAATTCGCCACCGTGATAAAAGAGCAGACAATGGAGCAGTAAACCTTAAAAGCTTGCGCTATGCAGAGTACAGCAGGCGACTTACTCAGGCAGAGTTGCGTGCAAATTTCTGGCTTTGCATGCAGTGCTCTGTAGATCTGACCTTTGCCGGAGAGTGTGAAGAAGCGGAGGCAAAACTGAGTCTGGCGCTTTCGTTGTTTCCGCCGCTTGAAGAGCTTTTGCGCACCTGCCTATTGGCCGGCAACAATTTTTTATACTGGCGGCGTGAGCGTGAAGCGCTCGGCATGTACCACTTATTTTTAGAGCAGGCTGAAAAACGCGGCTGCTTAACGGACTCAGAGTCGCTTACTGCCTCACCGCTTTTTCATAAGCTGCTATTAAAAGCGCAGAAGGTAAGCTACAGTATAGGCGAAACTGAACTTTCCATGCGCTTGAATGATATGGCCTTGCAGTATTTTCCAGATTCGCTTTGTGCCCGCATGAACAAACGGTGGTTTATGCGTTTTGCTCCGGTTACGATAAGCGTGTGCATGATCGTACGCGATGAAGAACCAGTGATTGAGCGTTGCTTGCGAAATGTCGTACAGTTTGCCGACGAGCTTATTGTTGTGGATACCGGTTCTGTCGACCGAACTAAGGAAATAGCCGCAAAATATACTGACTGGGTATATGACTATGAGTGGAACGATGACTTTAGCGCCGCGCGTAACTTTTCATACAGCAAGGCATGCTCAGACTATATTATGTGGCTGGACGCTGATGACGACATAGAGGCAAAGGACATAGCGCGCATACAGTATTTAAAAGCGCATATGCCACCTGAGACCGACGTAGTCTTTTTTAATTACACAGGCGACAGCTCTGACGAGGATATTTTTTCTGACAGCGAGTTATTGCGCGACAGGCTTATACGCCGCACCTTACACGCGCAGTGGGTTTATCCGATACATGAGGGCATTCCCATAGATAAAAAGTGGAAGGTGCTGTACCGTAAAGATATATGCATATTCCACCGTAAAGAAAAGATAAATGAAAAGCGGCGGAACCTGCGCATATTTGAAAAGAAGATGACAGAAGGCTTTATCTTAAACAGCTATAACCGCGCCTACTATGTGCGCGAGCTGTGCTCTGACGGTCAGTATGAACAGGCGATGCATGAGTATGAGCGGCTGTGGAAGGATGACTGTGCTATCCACCGGGAAAACATTGACTATGCGCTTTTTTTCTATATAGAATGTATGAAACGTCTTAAACAGTACGATCGCTTAGAGGAAGACTTACAGGCATACCTTGCACGCTTTGGTGCTGCTGAGATGGTCTATTGCACGCTGGGCGACTTGTGCAGAAGGCGTAAAATATACAGCAAGGCTCTGTACTGGTACGACTGTGCACGCATGATGCAGATAGATCTGTGCGACTTACGGCTGCACGACAAGGCATACCACGCCTTTTTGCCATATATGGGCATGGCAAAGCTGTATTTGAACCAACATAAGAACGCAGAAGCGGAAGCAGCGCTTAAGAAAGCAGAGGCGCTGCACCCGAAAAACATAGAACTGAAGCTTTTAAAACTCTGCCTAGAAAGGAGGAATCGGCAATGAAAGAACTAATGAAAGTCCTGCTTGATGCAGGCAAAAAAGATGCATTTGACTCGCTTGAAGCGCTTACCGCCGCTGCAAAAGAGCTTGGCTACAGTGACGAAGAGATTAACAAAGCAGTGGCTGATTTTGACGGCTTTCCACTTGACGATGATGATTTAGAAGAGATCGCAGGTGGACTGGGGGTGGCTCCTTTATACAGGTGGAATGTAAAAAACGGGCGTTAATGATAGAAATAGCCTTTGCTGTACATGACTGGTACGGAACATACTGGGAGTATCTGGGTGTTTCGCTCTTTTCTGTTATGCAGAACACAAAAAGCGCCGTGCGCTTTCATATTCTGTGCGACAGAACGCTCTCAGCCGATGCTCGCACTTCTCTTACCAGTTTGTGTGCTGCTTACGGTCACAAAATACTCTTTTACGACATCACGCTTGATGATCGCATTCCTGTAGAAAAGCTCTTACAAGTAGGTTATTGTGAAGGCATTTTATACCGCCTGTATCTACCGGAGTTTTTGCCCGATGTGCCAAAAATTCTCTATCTTGACGCAGACATACTTGCTCATATGGACATTCAGGAGCTATGGAACGAGGATATAGGTGGCTGCGCTTGTGCAGGATGTTGGGATCCGCCGCTGTTCGGCTACAAGGATTTGGATAAAGCTGATTATGACGTGTGCCTGCCATTCTGGGAGCAGACTGACTGGAATGCGTACATAAATTCTGGCGTGCTAGTGTTGAATCTTGAGCGCATCAGAAAAGAACACAAGCTTTTGGAAGAAGCTATAGCGTTTTGGAATACGTATGGGTGGGCATATCCAGACCAAGACGCACTTAACTATATATTGCGTGGTAAAACCTGCCTTATTTCTACCCGGTACAATATGTTTGCCAAAAATTATCCACCTGCATCAGAATCATGCCTGTACCACTATAGTTTTATGGCAGGCGAACGGAATGTACTTAATCCGCTTGACAAACTCTACCTTTCCTACTGGGAAAAATCCCCATTTTATAAAAGAGGCTGGGGCAAAAAAGAAAAGGCGTATTATCTGCGTCAGATGAAAAACCGTACGGAAAGCTATGAGCGGCTGAGGCTCATACGACCGCTGAATGAGCGCGAAATGTTTTTGTATGCGCAAAATTTGAACGAAAAAGGCGGCTATGAAAAAGCAACTGCAGTGTTGCAGACCGCACCGGAATGTTGTATGCAGATTAAGTCCTATGCACTTGGAAAGCTTGGTCGCATTGATGAAGCGCTTTCTGCACTGCGGCCTGTGCTCTTAGAGCCAAAAGACATCATGTACCATGAGCATGATTTACACGATATGTATGCGTGGGACGATGCTGGACTTTTGTATATGCAGGCGGGACGGTATGAAGAGGCAGAAAAAGCATTCCTGCATTGCCTGTACTTCGGAACTCCGCAAAAAAATGCCTGTGCCGTTAAAGCGCTTATGCATCTGGTTTCCTGTATGCTGCATGCAGGAACTATAGACAAGGCAAAAGCGTATTTTAACATGCTTTACGGTCTGGAGCCGATGAATGGTGCCGTACACTTATGTGGCTTTCAGATACAGATGGCAGAAAAAAATCTCTGTGCACACGCACTGGACGTGGTGCCTGCGGATGTACCAGGCACACAAGTACAAGATGCTGAAACCATAGAAATTGCCTATGCACTGCATGATTATTTTGGAAATTACTATGAGTACATGGGTATTTCTATGCTTTCTGTTATGGAAAATACAAAGCGTGCGGTGCGCTTTCATATTCTGTGCGACTGGACACTCTCTGGAACAGCGCGAAAACTGCTTTCTGCTTTGTGTGCTTCTTATAATCAGCAGGTTGTATTTTATGACATGAAGCTTGACGAGCGTGTGTCACTTTTGAACCTCTTGAAATCCGGCTGCTGTGAGGGAGCTGTATACCGCCTGTATCTGCCGGAGTTTTTGCCCGATGTGCCGAAAATCCTGTATCTTGATACCGATATTCTAGTGCATGGGGATATACAGAACTTATGGAACATGGATATTTCTGACTGTGCCGTTGCGGGGCGCTGGGATCCGCCCCTTTCAGGCTGCAAGCAGACTAGTCTTGTTATGCCGGAAAAATGCCAGCGTTTTTATGCGACGGTTGACTGGAAAAAGTTTGTGAACTCAGGCGTGCTTTTGATGAACCTTGACTGCATACGGCGCGAGTGCAACCTGATAGAAGAATCCCTAACATTTTGGGAAAAATATGGCTGGTCAAACCCTGCCCAAGATGCCATAAACTATATACTGCGTGGTAAAATACGCTTTATTCCTGCACAATACAATATGTGCACCAAGGTCTTAAAAAAGGCAAAACATGGCATTATTTATCATTTTACTGATTTAGCGTCTACAGATGGTGGACTTAATGAAGTTGAACGACTGTATCTTTCTTATTGGGAAAAATCCCCATTCTATAATAAAGAGTGGGGTGTAGCAGAAAAGGTATACTTTTTACGCCAAATGAAAAATCGTTCAGAGACTGGACTACGCCTGTACCAGCTGGATATGCTTACAGCTGACAGACTGCTTATGCTTGCAGAAAACTTGCTTATAATGGAAGATGCGCAAAAAGCCTACAATGTACTGTGTGATGACCGCTTTGCCGGAGATGCCGCCTGGGCTCGCCGCCGTGCATGGTTACAGGCACAGGCACTGGAAAAGCTGGGCCGCATAGAAGATGCACTTTCTGCTCTGCGCCCTACGTTGGTAGACGATGCTGTGTCGTATGTACAGCATGACGTAAAAGACATGGAGCAGTGGAATTATTATGGTCAGCTGTGTGTGCGCCTTGGACAGTATACTGAGGCTGAAGCCGCCTTTTTGCACGGCGTATACTTTGGTACGTCTGGTAAGAATAACTGCGGTACAACTTCTCTGTATCTGCTTGTCGACTGCGCTCGCCGTATGGGCAATGCGGAAAAAGAGCGTCAGTACACTATTATGTATAAAACGCTTGTTCCCTATGACTATACTCAAAAAAGCGGGGAGGGTGCGTGAAAGCATTTACCTGGCAAAGCTATGACGGACGGCCTCTTTTGTTGTGTGGTCCCTATGCAAGATGCGTACCATTTCTAAAACAAATAAAGAAATCGTATGAGCGGTTTTTTAATACACCATTTACGCTTACGGTGCGCATCTGTGACGATGAATTTGCTGGCCAACAGGAACCGTATCAGGTTATTGGGGCAGTATCACTTGCGGATTACCGCAATGACTACATAATCCTTGTCGGAAAAACATTCTATAAAAGTTACTTGCGTGCACTTGGGTTCAGCGGACTTTCGGACTTTTATTCTGCGGTAGCTGTTATAGATGATGGGTTTTTAAAGCAGGATTATTTCATGTACTTTACCTCGCTCTATCGCAGGCAAAAGCAGGGCTTGTACCTTGGTGGGGTGGAAATTGTGCTAACCAAGCGGTGTACTCTGCGATGTAAGTATTGCTCAAATTTGATGCAGTACTATACAGGGGTGCAGGAACGCCTTGATCATGCAGTTGTTATACAGAGTGTACGGCGACTGCTTGCTGCTGTAGATGGGGTAGCTATGTTCAAGATTTTAGGTGGTGAACCGCTTATGGAACAAGAACTGCTCGCCGATATTTTACGTCTGCCTGAAGTTGCGCTTGGTGGCAAGATACTGGGTATCCAGCTTATTACTAACGGTACCATTCTGTTTACGGAATCTGTGTTGGATGCTCTGGCCAAAAATCCGCTTGCCGCTGTGTATTTGAGCAATTATGGTGCGCTTTCTGTACATGAAGAGGCTATAAAAAAACAGCTTGTAGACCGTGCTATTCCTTTTTCAGAAACGTGTGCTGACGCACTGTGGTACGATTACGGCAAACCTGATGTTGTGTATAAAAAAAACGAAGCGGAGAATCTTAAGTTTTATAACTTGTGCAAGTCCAAAGAAAACTGCTGCACAGTACTTGATGGTACATTTTATAGTTGCCCGCGTACAGCGCACGGAGATGCAATCGGCTTTTATCCGCACCGAGAGGACGAATGTGTTCATTTACTGAATGAAGATGTGGATGAAGGCGATGCTTCCGTCTCGTTACGTACGCGTCTGAAAACGTTCTATTACAGAACAGAGCCGCTACAGGCCTGTCAGTGTTGTCTGAGTGTGTGTGCACAAAATGTGCCCAAAGCTGAGCAGCTTGTGCGTGAAGCAGAAAAGACTGTAGCAGAAAAGGGGCCACTCTTATGAAAAGTCCGGCTACGCTTAGTGTATGCATGATAGTAAAAAATGAAGAGACGGTGTTAGACGCCTGTTTACAGGACACCACACGTTTTGCAGATGAACTTATTATTGTAGATACAGGCTCTACAGACCGCACTAAGGAAATAGCAGCATGTTATACAACGCAGGTGTATGATTTTACCTGGTGCGATGACTTTGCAGCAGCGCGGAATTTTTCGTACGGCAAGGCAGGCTGTGATTACATTATGTGGCTTGATGCTGATGACCGCATAGACGACGAAAACTGCCGTAAAATACATGCATGGAAAGCAGAGGCTTCCGGCAGTCTGATACTAGCTGGCTATGCTCGACCAGAAAACGGGGGTGTGTTTATATATCCACGTATCGTAAAGCGCAGCAAGGGCTTTATTTGGCAGGGTATTATACACGAGCACCTAGTACCTCCGGAAGAAATGCGGCTTTCTAAAGCCGATGTGGTGCAGGCGGACTTTGTTATACGGCACGCAAAGCACGGAGAGCCAGACTATGCGCGCAACATACGCATTATGGAAAAGTTGAGCGAACAGGAGCTGCATGACAGTTTCTGGCTGTGCGCGCAGTGTTATTTAGACTGCGTACTTTCCGGTAAAATCGATAAAGCTGCATACTACCTGGCTCTTGCAGAAAAGAGTGCTACTCCGTTTGCAGAGCGCCTTAGTGACTATCAGCTTATTAACAACGTGTTGAAATATCGTAAGCTGTACGATGCGCTTTTGCAGTGGAATGCTATGTACTTAAGAAGCAAGGAGCAGAATGTGTGGGCTTTGTAGGTAGCAACTTGTGTTACTAGTCTGAAAGTTTCTGGGGTAATGTAAACCCAAACGGCATACGCAGCTGTACAATTAGATTGCGTTTTTCATGGCTGTTTTAAGCTTATTAAGTGCGGCTTTGTGAAGGTATTTACAGATGCCGTAGGATATACCCATTTTTATTGCTGTTTTTTTAAGCGAAAGGTTTTGGTAATAGCTGTAGATGATAAGTGTTCGCTCTTGTTCTGTCAAAAAGGCAATTGCACGGGCTAGTGCCTTTTGTGTTTCAGTCTGGATAAGTTTCTCTTCAATATTTGATTTTTCGGGCAGTTGTTCAAGACCGTCCATGGCTTCTACACCGGTAAGCGGTTTTTTCTTTTTTACATAGTTAATAGTGCAGTTTCTGGTGATGGTGTACACAAAGCTTGAAACGGCGTTAGGATTTCCGCGGTAGGTGGGCGCATACTGCACAATTCTACTGAACACTTGAGAGTGTACGTCTTCTATATCCGCCTGATTGTGCAGGTGTCCTCTTAAGTATGCGTACACTTTGTCTGAATAGTCTTCATAGATTTTTTTGCAGTCAAGCATTTTTATTATAATCCCGTTCGTTTGTACTCTAAATAATTTTAAGAGAGTAATATGCTGCTGTCAAATAAAAACACAAGGTGTAGTATGATTTTTTTTTATCGTTTTTTTGCCCGTTTTTTTAGTTAGTTGTCTAAATAAGTGTAAGCACGCTGCTGTATCAGCGATTAAAAAATTAAGAAGCCATAAGGAGGTATTTGTATGGCAAAAGAAAATGTTAAGAAGTTTTTTGAAAAACTAGCAAAAGACGAAGAATTAAAGAAAGCACTTGCTGCAGCCCAGACAGATGCTTTGATAGCGGTGGCTAAAAAAGCAGGCTTTGACTTTACAATTGAAGAGCTTACCTCTCAGACTAAGGCAGATAGTAAAGAAATTTCTGATGAGGCACTTGAAGGTGTTGCAGGCGGTTGGTTCCATTTCGGATGGGCTAAAGAACAGGAATAAGAACACTTTATTCCCTGCGGAAGTGGTAATGCTGCAGGGAATATATGCTAACGTTGAAAGAATTATAGCATACCTCGATGTTTGTGCCGAGGTATGTTGATTGAGAAACTATGAGGAGATATTTATGGCAAAAGAAAATGTTAAGAAGTTTTTTGAAAAAGTAGCAAAGGATGATAATCTAAAGAAAGCACTTGCTGCTGCCCAGGCAGACGCTTTGGTAGCGGTTGCAAAAAAAGCAGGCTTTGACTTTACGGTGGAAGAACTGCTTGCAAGTGCAAAGACTGCCGCTGGCGAGCTTTCTGACAGCGAACTGGATGCGGTTGCTGGTGGCTGGTCTTATAATCCGTGGGCATATGGCGGTTTTAAATATGAGGAAAAAATTCAAGAGCGTTATGGTAAACTGCAAGATAGACCACAGCCCCGCCTTTGTTAGTTACCTCTGATAAAAAGAATAAGGGGTATGCATGAAACGGAGTTTTAAGGAGAGGCTACGTACTGTCTTTGACTATCAGCGTTTTGAACCGCAACCGGAATTAAATTCGGTCATAGCGCAGACGCTATCTGATGAAAAGAATGCTCTTGAAGACGCAGATCTTGATTACATAAGCGCTGCAGGTACTAACGATACTGCCAGTTCGGTTATACCCGGTTCTGATATACAAAGTAAGGCTACTGATATACTGCATCTTAAGAACTAAAAGGAGGTCTATATGGCAAAGGAAAACGTAGAGAAGTTTTTTGAAAAAGTGGCAAACGACGAGAACCTGAAGAAAGAGCTATCTGTTGCACAAGCAGAAGCTGTTGTTGCTGTGGCAAAAAAGGCAGGAATTGACTTTACTACTAAAGAGCTTGTGGAGATGATGCAGGCTGGTGCAGGTGAGCTTTCTGATGAGGAACTTGAAGGAGTCGCTGGCGGTGGAGTTGCCTTTGTAACTCGTCATTGGAGTGCTTATGGAGTGGGAGAACTTGATCCAATGATTGAAATACAACGAAAGAAAAAAAACACGAATGGGTTTAGTTACCGCTAAGAAAGAAAAGATGCGGCTTTTGTAGAAATTGATACGTCTGGTCTTTATTGCAACCACTAATTTTATACTATATAATACTCTTTATGGGTGGAAAAATTACAAAATCAGAAGAGTCAAAGACTGCAAAAAAAGCCGCAGTGTATGATGAAAATAGTATCCAGCATCTTGAAGGCCTGGAACATATCCGTCGCCGTCCTGGTATGTATATCGGTAGCCTTGGCGACGGTTCCGATGAAAATGATGGTATTTACATTCTCCTTAAAGAAGGAATCGACAACGCAGTCGATGAATTCTCTCAAGGTTTTGGTTCTGTTATAAATATTGATATCAGTGAAGATGGAAGAGTACGGATCCGTGACTTTGGTCGTGGTATCCCGCTTGGAAGTCTCGAAGATTGTGTTTCAAAGACTAATACTGGTGCAAAGTATAATGACTCTGTTTTTAAACAGGCTATTGGTATGAATGGCGTTGGTATAAAAGCTGCTAATGCTTTGTCTTCATATTTTAGAGCTGCCTCAATCCGTGACGGCAAAATGGCTGTTGTTGAGTTTGAGCGTGGTGTCAAAAAAAGCAGCAAGACAGGCGCTGCTAAACCTGGTGCACAAAACGGTACGTATCTGGAGTTTGTTCCTGATACAGAAATGTTTGGTAAGTATGCATACAACATGGAAATGGTCGAAAAACGCCTGTGGAACTATGTATACCTCAATCCTGGATTAAAAATAATCTGCAATAAACAGGAATACTTTAGTCAAAATGGTCTGACAGATTTATTGGCTAAAGAAATAAATGGCACCCCTTTATATCCCTATTGTTTTTTTAAAAATGACATGATGGAGTGTGTCTTTACGCATACCAGTGAACTGGAAAAGACCGTTTATTCCTATGTTAATGGACAGGAAACAAGTGATGGCGGTACTCATGTTACCAGCTTCCTTGATGGGTTTACTAAAGGAATTAATGACTTTTATAAAAAAGAGTACGACATCAAAGATGTGACTGGTGGCCTTGTTGTAGCACTTAAAATAAATATTGATGAACCTATGTTTACCAGTCAGACCAAGAATAAACTGGGTAATGTAGAAATTCGCCAGCCAATTATGAAGGCTGTTCAAGTTGCAGTTGATGACTGGCTTCGTCATAATCCTCAGTCTGCTGGCGGTATTGAAGAAAAAATTATTCGAAATCAAAAAGCCCATGCAGAAATTAACGGTGTCAAAAAGGAAGCACGAGAAGCTGCAAAAAAGATTTCGTTTAAGATTCCTAAGCTTAAAGACTGTCGCTATCATATTGAGGATGGTAAAAACGGCGAAAACTCAATGATATTTATTACCGAGGGTGATTCTGCAACAGGTGCCATGGTTGGTTGTCGTGATGCAAAGACTCAGGCAATCTTTAGCTTGCGGGGTAAACCTGCCAATATGTATGGATGCAAGCCTGCTGATATTTATAAAAATGAAGAGCTCTATAATCTGATGATGGCTCTTGGTATTCAAGATGATGTGGCTGATGTACGCTATGCTAAAATTATCATTGCTACCGATGCTGATAATGATGGATTCCATATCCGTAATTTGATGCTCACTTTTTTCTTAGGCTTTTTTGAAGAACTTGTTACGAGTGGGCGAGTTTTTATACTTGAAACACCTTTGTTTCGTGTTCGTAATAAAACAACGACACGATATTGTTATGATGAGATATCTCGTGATAGACAGATTAAAGCATTGGGAGCTGGTGTTGAGGTAACTCGATTTAAAGGTTTGGGTGAGATTAACCCAGATGAGTTTGGTCAGTTTATTCACGAACGTAAAGAAGGCGAAAGCGAAGATGTCGGTATGCATCTGACTCCTATAACGATTCAATCATTAAAGAATGTACCAAAGCTTTTGGAATTTTATATGGGGAAGAATACGCCAGAACGCAGGGACTTTATTATTCATAATTTGTCTGCGGATATTGATGCATAAGGTGGGGAGGACGTATTCATGGCATTTGTAAAAAATCTTTTTGATAATAATTTTATTCAATATGCGAGTTACGTTATTCGTGATCGTGCAATTCCTGATTTGGTCGATGGCCTAAAGCCTGTTCAGCGTCGTATTTTGCATACACTGTTGGAAGTTGATGATGGACGTTTTCATAAAGTAGCTAATGTTGTCGGTCAGTGTATGAAGTATCATCCTCATGGTGATGCTTCTATTTATACGGCATTGGTTAACCTTGCCAATAAAGAGATATTTATCGACAAGCAGGGAAATTTTGGTAACTTGTATACTGGAGACCGCGCTTCAGCTCCTCGTTATATTGAGTGTCGTATCAGACCTTTTGCCCGTGATATTATTTATAACCCGAAGATAACACAATATGTACCAAGCTATGATGGTCGAAGTGAGGAACCTGTACAGTTTAGAGCAAAACTACCATTGGTGTTGATTCTTGGTGCTGAAGGTATTGCTGTCGGTATGAGTACCCGGATTTTACCTCATAATATCCGGGAAGTTATTGAAGCTGAAAAATTATGTCTGCAGGGTAAACCATTTAAGCTTTATCCAGATTGTCCAACTGGTGGTTTAATGGATGTTACTGATTATAACGATGGGTTAGGAAAAGTAATTGTCCGTGCAAAACTGGATACAAGTGATGATAAAAAAATTGTCATTACCGAAATACCTGAAGGCTCTACAACAGAGACCTTAATTGATTCTATTGAAAAGGCTGCCCGCAGTAACAAGGTAAAAATTGCTGCAATTCATGATTACACTGCTGACAGTGTCAATATTGAATTAAAGCTTCCTCGTGGTGTGTATACCAAGGATGTCGTTGATGCCTTGTATGCATTTACTGAGTGTGAACAGTCAATTTCGTGTAATTTACTGGTTATCAAAGATAATATGCCAGTCAATATGACTGCCACAGAAGTCATCCAGTATCATGCACAACAGTTGCTTGGTGTCCTTAAAGATGAGCTTACCGTTGAAAAGGCAGACTTGATGGATCGCCTGCATGCTCGCACATTGGAACGCATTTTTATTGAAGAGCGTATCTATAAAAAGATCGAGACGATGAAAACTGCTGAGACTGTTATTAAAGCAGTTATTACTGGGTTTAAGCCGTTTAAAGAGGAACTTATACGGGAAGTAACTCCTGATGACGTTGATAGACTGTTAAAAATACCTATTCGTCGTATATCATTGTATGATATCAACAAAAACAGGCAGGAAGTAAAGAATATCAATGCACGGCTAAAAGAAATTGAAAAATTACTTAAGCATTTGACAGATTATGCACTGTCTTGGCTGGATGGTATTCTTGCAAAAATCGATAAGGAAAATACAAAGCGACGTACAAAGATTACTTCGTTTAAGGCTGTTAATGTAAAGGAAGTTGTTAAACGAGATACACCACTTAAGTATGATGCTAAAAATGGCTATCTTGGTACTACATTCTTTGGTGGAGAAGAAGTACTTCGTGTTACCCCTTATGACAAGATTTTCTTTGTACGAAAAAGTGGTATTTATTCTGTGACAGAGACTCCCGAAAAGATATTTGTAGGTCCTGGCATGTGGTATTGTGGCTTTGCTGATAAAGAGTCGTTGTCAAAAGTACTGTTTACGATTATTTATCGTGACCCTCAGACGCAATATATGTACATTAAGCGATGTAGGGTAGAAGCCTATATCATGAACAGGGATTACTTTTTTGCTCCTGATGGAATGGAAGTATTGCACATTGACACTCGAAAGAACTTCTCGTTTACTGTTAATTATGCTAAGAAGCCTCGAGTTAAAACGTTATCAAAGACATTTAAGGCTCAGGATTTTGCAGAAAAAGGCTTAAAGGCACAAGGTGTGCGCCTTGAAGCTAAAGAAGCAGAAAGTGTACAAGTTGAGGTATAATTGTGTTGCAATATAGTGTGCTTCTTGCAAGGCTGACAACGTGTGTCCGCAAGAATATGGGTAAAGCTTTATTTGCTTTTTTTTGGTTGGCTATTCTAGAAACCCTTATTTTATCATTTGCGATAACTCCGCTGGTTTTGACGGTACACTCTTCAAACGATGGCTTACTCTTGGTATCACTGCTGGTTAGTATAGCAGGCATTGTTACCGGAGTTGCTTTTATCATGGTATTGTATTATGGATATCAGATATTAGTTGCCCGTATGGTACGGGACAACTATGTCACATTGGGTTATTTATTCTATGGATTTAAAAAACATCGTCCGCTTGTTTTTAGAACAGCCCTTGTGTATGCAGTAGGATTACTGCTCATTTTTATTATGTGCCATGTACTGATGCTCGTACTGCATGAAAAGTTTTCTGATGTATGTAGTGCATTATCTTCTGTGCAGTTGCTTTGGGCGGAAATAGGTCTGTTTACATTTGTTGCTGTTATTTGTTATGTACGTTTTATGTTTGTCTGGTTGTGTTTGTATGACTCTGGTGGTTCTTGTACTGTATTTGAGTCTTATAAACGGAGCTGGATGTTACTAAAAGGTCACATATTGCATGCTGTGGGCTTTGTATTATACAGTGGCGGACGCTATTTGCTCATGGCTGCAGTACTCTTTGTCAGTAGCTTTTTAGTTGCTGGCATCTTAATACAACATACTTCTCTCTTGTTTATATTCCGCCTTGCATATATTACTTCCTGGTATTCTGCGACGGTACGTATGTTTATGTCGATCCCTGTGTATTATGATGCATTGATGACGACATTGACAGGTAGTTCTGAGCAGCTGGAATTGGAAGAAGTAAAAACTGAAGAGTAGGCTATGGATATATTAACTTGTCATGTGCAGACAGAAACGATCATTAAAAACTCTCGTTTTATTGCAGAATTGATTCCCTGCGAAAGTCAGGCACAAGCAAGAGAATTACTAAAAAATCAAAAGATAAAATATGCCGATGCTACACATGTCTGTCATGCTTTTGTGTTGGGTAGCCAAGGTGAAGTATTGGGTATGAGCGATGCAGGTGAGCCATCTGGTACTGCCGGCCGCCCCATGCTTGATGTCTTAAAAGGGCGCCATTGTACTGGTGCTTTGCTGACGGTAACAAGATATTTTGGTGGAACCTTATTGGGAACGGGGGGCTTGGTAAAGGCATATGGTGGTTGTGCAAAATCTGTCATCGAACAGGCAGATGCAGAGCATGCATTTGAACAGCTGGTAGCAAAAAGCAGTTTTTCGTTTGTTATTCCCTATCCATTATATGAACTGGTAAAACGCCAGTTTACCTTATACCATGTCTCTGATGTTACCGAGTCATTTACTGCCGATGTAGCTATTACCGGAAAAATATATGCAAGTGAAGCAGAACAGCTGGCATTGTATATACGCAATTTGACCAACGGTTCTGCTTCTGTTGTTATTTCAGGTTGATAATTCTTATCAACCTGTGAAACGGCTGTGTCAAGGTTTTAGCGAGGTGTGCCTTGTGACCAGCCGTATTTCGTATTTTTATTTAACAAAGTGCTTTTTAAGAAAGTCTAAGTCAAGTTCTGGATACAATACATGCTTTGACAGCAATGCTTGTACTCGTTTTTTTGCTTCTGCTTCTACAGTCTCATCAAGGACGATCTTTCCTTTTGCGGGTTTTCCTTCTTTTGTAACTCCCGGTTTTGTTCCCTTTAGTACCAAATCGATGATGGCTGCAATTTCTTTCATGTCGTCAGTATTCATTCCAAGTGTGGTAATACCTGGAGTACCAACACGGATACCACTGGTCCACCATGGACCATTTTTATCAAATGGAAGAGCATTAGCATTAAGTGTTACGCCACATTTAAACATGGCAGCTTCTGCCTGTTTGCCGGTAAGACCGTATGTTGTGGTGTCGATAAGCATAAGATGATTTTCTGTACCGCCGGTCTGTAAACGCATACCCAGTTTTTGGCATTCTTCTGCAAGTGCCTGCGCATTTGCAACAACATTCTGTGCATATTTTTGATAAGCTTCACTGCGAGCTTCTTTGAAAGCAATTGCCTTTGCAGCAATGATGCTGTTGAGTGGACCACCGAGAACCATTGGACAACCCTTGTTTACGTCATCCATAAATTCTTTTTTGCACAAAATCAATGCACCACGAGGACCTCTCAAAGTCTTGTGTGTGGTTGTCGTTACGATGTCTGCCCATTTTACTGGATCATAATCACCGGTAAATACTTTACCGGCAACAAGCCCTGCAAAGTGTGCCATATCGACCATAAGAACTGCACCGCATTTGTCAGCAATCTGGCGGAAACGCTTAAAGTTGATTTTGCGAGGATATGCAGAAAAGCCGGTAAGCAGGATAAGCGGTTTTACTTCCATAGCTTGCTTTTCGATGGCGTCATAATCCAAGAGTCCTGTTTCACGGTCTACTGTATATGGGTGACTTTCAAACATCTTTGCAGAAACATTCATGCGGTATCCATGAGTAAGGTGTCCACCTGAGTAATAATCCAGACCCATTAGCTTTTGTGCACCAAACTCTTTACGGAGAGCTTCCCATTGCTCCTCTGTTAAGTCCATGACACTCTTTACACCGAGTTTTTCAAGCGTTGGTAATTCAATTTTGTGATTAAGTATAGCCCAGTATGCTACGACATTTGCATCACAGCCGGCATGAGGCTGTACGTATGCATAGTCTGCTCCGAAGAGAGCTTCTGCCTCTCGTGCAGCTGCAGATTCAACAGAATCGATGTTTTCACAGCCACCATAATAGCGGTGTTCCGGAAATCCCTCTGCATACTTGTCGGTAAGAAGATTGCCCATTGCTGCCTGAACATTGAGAGAACAATAGTTTTCGCTGGCAACCAGTTTTAGATGTGCGCGCTGTGTTTCAAGTTCTTTTACGATGTCTGCTGCAATCTCCGGTCCGATTTCTGCAACCTGCTGCAAATTTGCGACATACGAAACCATAGCGGCGTTAATTGTACCGTTATGCTGAGCCAAATACTCTTCGAGAGGTGTAGACATAAGTATCCTTCCTTTTTTCTCAATTTCTGACAGCCCAGGCGTACGGCTGCAGTTAAAACCTTCATGATGTTAGTTCATCTAAACGCCAGAATGGTATTTTTATACGGTTATACTACATTTTTTGTATTTTTTATTCAACTGATTGCAGCATTGCTTTAGTTATTTTATATATACTACCGCAATTATGACATACTACTTCTATAGGTTCTGGATCATGAGCGATAATGTCATCGAGTTCTTTTTTACCCAATGTTCGTATTGTTGCTGCAAATTTGTCTGCGGAACAGGGACAATCAAAAATGACATCACGCTCTACCAGTACTGTCGGTTTGAATTCTCTAAAAATGCCAAAGATCATATCCTCGCGATCGCCGCCTTCGGCAAACCACGCTCCAATAGAAGGAATCGCTTTAAATGCATTTTCTACTTTGGTGAGTAGCCTTTCTTCGTCATCAGTCTGTTCTTTACCGCTTTCTGCCGTTTGAGCGGAATTCCCGATGCCAGCTTCCTTGTTACGTTTGCCTCCTGTGTGTGGAACGGCCTGTAAGTACATGCCTCCAGCACCAATAACTCTACCTTGTTTATCAAATTGTACGCTGGTGTTAAAAGCGGTATATGTCTGCTCTGACTGTAAAAAATACCAGGTAAGGTCTTTTGCAATGTTGCGGTATTTAATTTCGGTGGTACCAGACTGTGGTTCACGAGCGCCTTCAACGAGGCGGCTCAGTGTTACCGTACCGTCCCCAAAAAATGGAGAGAGGTCCCAGCTTTCAAGAGGCTTTTCGATAGGAATGTTATTTTGCAGCAAATGACCTCGTACATAGCCGGAACTGTCTGCCTCAACGGAAAAACCAGCAGCTGGTCCGTTAGTATCGTATTTAAAGGTAATATGTTCTTTTCCTTTCATCATAGGAATAAGTAATGCCGCACACAGTTCTGCCTGTGCCAAAATCATTGTTTCGAGAATGCCGAGATTATGGTTGGCACGCATTTGATTGACCATGCGCGTGCCGTTGTAGAATGCCCCGCGATATCTGCCGTCGGCAATAGTAAATACGGACATGCCATCTTTTTGTATGCTGTCCAAGTGCTTTATAAGTTCATTGTCTGTGATAGGTGCTTTGTTCATGCTTAAGACTATAAACGAAAAAGCAAATAATAGAAAGAACCTTATGTAGAAAGGAATAGAAGACGTTTCAAAAGACTGTAGTTTTTAAAACATGCTTCAAAGACTTGACATGATTCATGATGAAATAGTAGATTTAAAAAGAACTAGTTCTCTAAGACGGTGCTGATAGACTCGCTTTTTCCTTTGATGATGTGTGTTCCTTCAGATTACAGTATTAAGAAAACGTAGATTATCTGTCTCTGACTTTTGTTGGGACAGAAAAAAAATCGCCGGAATCCGGCAAGAGGAACAAACATGTCCATTAAAGTGTATGCAGGCAATTTGAATTATGCTACAAGCGAAGAAACATTAAATTCACTTTTTTCACAGTACGGTGAAGTAGTTTCAGTTACAATTATTAAAGATCGTATGACAGAACAGTCTAAAGGTTTTGGCTTTGTTGAGATGGCTGATGCCAATGCTGCTAATGCCGCTATCGATGCCCTTAATGGTAAAGAAGTTGACGGTCGTCGTGTCAGAATAAATATCGCTGAAGAAAAACCACGCAGACCTCATTTTAATCGTGCTCACGGAGATCGTTTCTAGTAGTACGTGCTTATGAATATCCCTGAAGCATTATATGAGTTTACAGCACATGATTGTGATCGCTGTGCGTATATTCAGGGATATCTATCTAAACGTGGAGTTGACTCCACAGTCATTTCTATTGATGGCAAAAAACATATTTATGTTACGTTTCCATCATCTTTTTATAATCCCCTATTTAAAATAAAAACCGTTATTGCACATTATGACCGTATTGGTGGTCCAGGTGCGTGTGACAACAGTGCCGCAATATTCCAGATTATGGATTGGGCGTCCCGCCTTGTCGCTTGTCCTGCCGTATATAATGTCCGTATCTTTTTTACTGACGGCGAAGAGTTGGGCAGTGAAGGTGGCGTAAAGGAACAAGGTGCCTTTGGTATTGCATCGCTGTATAAAAAACTGGGAATAACCAATGATGATGTCTATGTCTTTGATGCCTGTGGCAGAGGAACAATCCCTATCTTAGGAAAGATGGAGATGGGAATCTCTGTTCCGCAGAATTTCAGGCAAAAGTGTAAGACCTTGTATGAGCGTACCCAGCAGCTGTTGCGAGTCAGTGCTTCTGGGCGCTGGTTGATTCTTCCCATTCCGTATAGTGATAATGCAGGTTTTTTAGCCTGTGGCATACCAGCTGTAGCCATTACGCTCTTACCGGAAGAAGAAGCAGACTTTTACTTAAAAAATCTGGTGTGTGATAAAAACTTAGAGTCGTATATAAAAAATCCTGTCGAAGAAGATGAAAAGCATCGAAACATGATACCCCATACTTGGCAGTTATTTCATACACGGCAAGATACGGTCGGCAACCTTACCCCTGCCAGTTTTACAGTGATGGCACATCTCCTTGACGTGCTTGGACGCGAAAAAGCATTATAATAAACAGCAATAAGCAACTTTATGCATAAACATGCATAAATATACTTGCATATATTTGCAAAAACAAGTATAGTAATTAGTATAAATATTCGATTTTGAGGCGTATAGTATGGCTAAGGATAAAGTTGTTCTTGCTTATTCTGGTGGACTTGATACTACTGTTATCATTCCATGGCTTAAAGAAAATTTTGATTATGATGTTATTGCTGTCTGTATCGATGTTGGACAGGGTGATGACTGGAAGACTATAAAGGAACGCGCTCTTACAACAGGAGCCGTTGCATGCCATGTTGTTGATGCTCGTAAAGAATATATTGAAGAATATATTTGGCCTGCTCTTAAGGGTAATGCAATTTATGAAGATCAGTATCTGCTGGGTACTTCTACAGCTCGTCCATTGATTGGAAAGATTCTTGTAGAGTATGCTCGACAGGAAAAAGCTGTTGCAATTTGTCACGGTGCAACTGGTAAAGGTAACGATCAGGTTCGTTTTGAACTCGCTATAAAAGCTTTTGCTCCAGACCTGAAGGTTATTGCTGCATGGCGTGATCCAAAATGGACAATCCAGAGCCGTGAAGAAGAAATCCAGTATCTGGAAGATCGTAAGATTCCTGTACCGGTCAAGAAGTCTTCTTCTTACAGTTGTGATGAAAATATTTGGCATATCAGCCATGAAGGTCTTGAATTGGAGCAGACTGAAAACGAAGGTAACCTCAAGAATATGCTTAAGATTACCAAAACTCCAGAAGAAGCTCCAGATAAGCCTGAGTATGTCAAGATTGAGTTTGAAAAAGGTGTCCCTGTAGCCGTTAACGGTAAAAAGATGGATCCGCTTGAAATTATGACCGAGTTAAATACTATCGGTGGACGAAACGGTATAGGTCTTATTGACCTGGTCGAAAACCGCTGTGTTGGTATGAAGAGTCGTGGTGTGTACGAAACTCCAGGTGGTACCATTTTGTATTATGCTCATGAACAGCTTGATCATCTGTGTTTGGATCGCGAAACCTATCACTATAAGCAGCAGATTGCACTAAAACAGGCAGAGCTGATTTATAACGGTTTGTGGTTTACACAATTGATGGACGGTATCATGGCTTTCAATGATAAAGTTGAAGAGACTTGTACTGGTTGGGTTCAGCTTAAGTTGTACAAAGGTACGATGTTTGGTGCTGGTTCTTATTCACCATATAGTTTGTATAATGAAAGTATTGCCAGCTTCACTACTGGTGAGTTGTACAACCATAAAGATGCTGATGGTTTTATTACTTTGTTTGGTTTGCCAATTAAAGTGCGTGCTATGATGGAACAAAAAGTCGGAGAGGGACAAGCTATCAAAGAAAGCAAGAGCTTTAAGAAGAGACCTACTGAGTAATTTCGCATAGAAATGAGTTTTTAAGTCGGGCCTTGTCTGACACGGAGAGATTTAAAAGGCGACTGGAAGATCGTTGATTCTTCGGTCGCCTTTTTTGTTTTTGCATAAAATGTAAAAAAAAGCCTGTACGGATTTACCATACAAGCATTAGGATAAGATCTGTTTATTATTTTACTAACAGCTTGTCCAAATCATCAGAAATTGCTTTTTCATCAAGATGCTGGCCGATAAATACCAGTTTAATCATACGATCACCGTATTTTTCGTCCCAGTCTTTGCGCATCTGTGGATCCTGAGCAAGCACTTTTTGTTGTTCGCCCTTTGGTGCAGATGCCAGCCAAGAACCAGAGTATCCTGCAACAATCTGTCTGCCAGAAGTTTCAAGTACGTATGCCATATCTGGCTCGTCCTTAAACCACATGACACCCTTGCAACGGATAACATTTTTTGGCCAGTTGTTGGCATACTGATCAAGCTTGATACGATCAAAAGCTTGGCGACGATAGTATACAAAAGAACCGATACCGTATTCGTCTTCGTCATCATCTTCTTCCATGTGGACATGCTCGTGACCTTCAGCTTCTTCCATTTTTTCGAGCTCGGCAACCCAACCTGCACTAGCATATACTTTTTCAAAGTCGAAAGCCTTTGTGCCCAGTATGTCTTTAACATCAACGTTACATTGGGTAGCTTCGATAAGGCGGGCATTTGGCTGCAACTTCTTAATTACCGCACGGATTTTATTGAGCTGTTCTTCATTAACGAGATCAACTTTATTCAAAATGATGGTATTACAGAATTCAATCTGCTGAACAAGCAAAGACTCGATGTCTTCTTCTTCCATGTCTTTTTTGAGTAGGCCTTCGGCATTACCAAACTCAGTAGCCATGCGGTTTGCGTCTACAACAGAAACGACGCCATCGATGTAGCCACCAGAGATAGTTTCGAGCGCTTGGGCAATAGGCATTGGTTCACAGATACCACTTGCTTCAATAAGGATATAATCAAACTTTCCAGATTTGACAAGTTGTTCGATTTGCTTTACCAAATCTGATTTAAGTGTACAGCAAATACAACCGTTTTGCAGTGGAACAAGGCTGCTGGTATCAGTAATGTTTGCTTCTTTAGCGATAAGCTTTGCGTCAACATTTACTTCGCCAATATCATTGACGATAACTGCAACTTTATATCCTTGCTGATTATTTAATACGTGATTAAGCAGGGTTGTTTTTCCTGCACCAAGATACCCGGCTAAAAGGGTAATAGGAATCTTTTTCTGTGCCATTTAAAACCTCTATAGCATAAAGATACTAAAAAATAAAACTAACGTGAAGAGAAATTCGAAAAAGTATAATAGAAATATGGCTTATTCGTCGTCTTTACAGAGAATGATGGCGTAATGTCCGTTGATTTGACTGATCGTTGCTTTGGCAAGGAGGTGACCATCTTCCATAATCTCTACAGGAGCACCTGCTAATGAATCGAGCTCCTGTGGAGTACCTGCCAAAAATTTTTCTTTATCAGCTGCAGTCCATTTAGCATGTCCCATGACAACACTGATGAGTTTGGGACGTTCAAATGCTTTTTTCTCAGGTTGTTTTGGAGCATTACTAAACAAAGCATCTAGTTCTCCTTGTGATAGAGTCAATTCTGGAACACCGACATCTTTAGACTGCTCGGTTGAAGTACTGCGTACATCACAAAGAATTTTGTCCATTTCTTCTTGAGAGAGAAGTATGCCCTTGGAACTACCATCGTCTGCAATATTAGCCATGGATTATATTATACATGTGTTTTTAAGATTTGTCATTTTTTGTTTACGGACAGAGTGTAAAACATGCCCGTAAGCGTCAATTGGAGCTATTCATTGCCCAGGGTCACACACATCGCTAACCCAGCATCACACACATAGCGTACCCCGACACTCGGGGTGAAAAGACTCTGTCCATGATATTACTTGCTATGTAATGTTATGCACCACAGAGCTATAATTGAGCGATTTGTATTTTTTGTTTATGATATATACACAATTATTGTATGGAAATATCTTATGGAAATTAAAAAAGCAACTGCTGATGATATAGAAACGCTGGTGGCAATCCGGCTAGAAATGCTACGTGTGGTAAATAACCTGCCAAATGATGCAGTATTTGATAAAGAACTTGTTGAGTGCTCTCGCGAGTATTTTTTACATGGTGATCAGACTACCGTTATTGCCATCGATGGCGAAAAAACGATAGGTTGTGCTTCTATCAGTTATATATACATTATGCCTACCTTTGACCACCCGACCGGTAAGCGTGCCCATCTTATGAATGTCTACACAAACAGTGCATACCGAAAACAGGGTATCGGTAAAAAGATGGTTGAGATTTTGATAGAAGAAGCAAAAGCAAAACACTGTACGGAAATCAGCCTGGATGCGACTGAGCAAGGACGCTCGTTTTATCTCGGGCTTGGTTTTACTCCAAACGAACAGGGAATGATATTAAATTTGAAATAGTCGATATTCTTGCGAGAATACACTTTAGGGGAGGTGTCTCATGTCGATTGTTGCTGCTTTTATGGTTCCGCATCCACCGATGATTGTACCGGACGTTGGACGAGGAAGTGAAAAACAAATTGAAAAGACGATAAAGGCCTATGAAAAGGTTGCACAAGAAATTGCTGCCCTCAAACCAGAAACTATTATTATCTCCAGCCCTCACAGCATACTATATTCAAATTATTTTCATATCTCTCCAGGAGCACGGGCTAGCGGTTCGTTTGCTGAATTTGGAGCACCACAAGTACAATTTGATGTAGTGTATGATCGGGAACTTGTAAATTTGCTGGCAGACAAGGCGGAATCATTGCACTTTCCAGCAGGCACGCTCGGTGAAAAAAGAAAGGAACTAGATCACGGAACCATGGTTCCTCTTTGGTTTATCCTTAAAAAATACAAGGACTTTAAGCTGGTGCGTACAGGACTGTCGGGATATGACCTCTTAAAGCATTATGAGTACGGCATGCTCATAAAAGATGCCGTAGAAGCATTGGACAGAAAGGTCGTGTATGTTGCCAGCGGAGATTTGTCACACAAGCTTCAGGGCTATGGACCGTATGGTTTTGCCCAAGAAGGACCTGTCTATGATGCAAGAATTATGGATGTGTGTTCCGGTGCGCGCTTTGGTGAGCTTTTTGATTTTGATGAACAGTTTTGCGAAAAGGCAGCGGAGTGCGGGCATAAATCCTTTGTGATAATGGCAGGAGCGCTTGACGGTAAGGCTGTACAGGCAACGCAGTTTTCTCACGAGGATGTGACCGGTGTTGGCTACGGAATTTGTTCTTTTATACCGACAGGAGATGATGAATCAAGGCACTTTCTTACGACGCGGCTTAAGATAGTAGAAGCTGGCTTGAAACAAAAACGCCATAAATCCGATGCGTATGTGACACTTGCCAGAGTCTCTGCCGAGTATTATGTAAAGACAGGCGATGTTATGGATGTACCTGATTGGGTACCGGAAGAACTTTTGCACACAACGGCTGGTGCATTTGTTTCAGTCCATAAGTTTGGAGCATTACGCGGCTGTATCGGTACCATTGCTGCTACACAAAAGAATCTTGCTTTGGAGATAATCCATAATGCAGTAAGTGCTGTTGCCAAGGATCCTCGTTTTGAGCCTGTAACAGAAGATGAATTGCCATATCTTGATATAAACGTTGATGTTTTAGGCGAGGCAGAACGTATCACCTCTGAGGCGGAGCTTGATGTCAAAAAGTATGGTGTCATTGTACAGAGCGGATACAAACGGGGGCTGCTGCTGCCAGACCTTGATGGTGTTGATACGATCGAACAACAAATCTCGATTGCAAAGCGAAAAGGCGGCATTACTCCAAGTGACAAGGTTGAATTATTCCGTTTTGAAGTAGTACGGCATTACTAGCGAGTGTCCGAGGGGGAAATATGCCAGTTTGTGATGTGTGCTTCAGGCACTGTACTATCGAAGAAAACGCAATAGGCTTCTGTGGTGCTCGTACCTGCCGTGGCGGGCATATTGTTGCTGATAATTATGGAAAACTCACTTCGCAGGCACTCGATCCTATAGAAAAGAAACCGCTTAAAATGTTTAGGCCGGGATCTAAGGTGTTGTCCATCGGCTCATATGGGTGCAATTTGCGCTGTCCGTTCTGTCAAAATAGCAGTATTTCTTGGTCGCACAAAGCGTTTGCCTATAGACATGACGCAGGTTGCTATGCTCCGGAAGAGATTGTAGAAACTGCACAGATACTCCGCAAGCGTGGCAATATAGGCATTGCCTTTACGTATAACGAGCCTCTTATCGGGTATGAGTTTGTCCGCGATACAGCAAAACTATCTAAAAAAGCTGGCATGGAGAACGTGCTTGTCACAAATGGTACTGCAACGTTGCATGTGCTTGACCAAATTGTACCTTACATCGATGCCATGAATATTGACCTAAAAGCGTTTACCAATAGATTTTACAAAGAACTGCTCGACGGAGATTTTCAGATGGTCAAGGAGTTTATCGAGGGGGCGGTGCAGTCCTGTCATGTTGAGGTTACCACGCTTATTATCCCTGGCGAAAATGACAGTGAAGAAGAAATGCGCAGACTGTCCAGTTGGGTTGCAAGTCTAGAAAAGCAATACAAGAAAACGATACCGTTGCATATTACTCGATTTTTCCCGACATTTAAGCTTACTGATAAAGAGCCGACTGCGGTCAGTACGATAATGAATCTGGTTGCTATTGCACAAGAAAATCTGGAATATGTTTTTCCTGGTAATATATAATCTTTGTCCGATAGTGTTACGGCAATGGTAGGATGTCTTTATTAAAGACTTTTCTTGTATCATTGACAAAATTTCATTATTTCGATAACGTATGTAATACATATCGGGCTATAGCGCAGCTGGTTAGCGTGCATGTCTGGGGGGCATGAGGTCCCGGATTCGAATTCCGGTAGCCCGACGTTCTTAAAACTGTATAAGACTGTATTTTAAAGGCGATTTGTTGGATCAAATCGCCTTTTTTTATGCTCTGTAAACTACCAGATAGGGGAGACTTCCACCTAAGCTGCTTGTTTCTGATTTAGAAGTTTGCACGTGTTGGATTACTCAACAATCCAACCTCGCTCGATACCTTTTTCGACATTTTCCATTACCCATGGCCATACTTTTGGCATTGCAGTACGGACTATCTCCATGCGGGCTAAGACGTCATCTTTGTGTACCTTACCTTCTTTCCAGGTGTGTCCCTGTGTAAGCGTGTTATGTAAAAATGGCTGTATACGGTCGAGACAATTTGCATAACGAGCATCCGCCGTTGTCATGGCATCAAATTCTTCCCAGAGGGTACGAATTTCTCTACCTTGTTCTTCTGGTAAGAGTGCAAACAATTTATCTGCAGCTTCTTGCTCTCGCTGTGCCTTAGTTTCATTGCCAGATTTGTCATAGGCAAAGGTATCACCAGCGTATATTTCGATGAGGTCATGGACGACAAGCATTTTGATTGCGTGGCTGACGTCGGGAGTATCTTTTGCATATTCGCTAAATAAAAGTGCCATGACAGCAATGTGCCATGAGTGTTCTGCATCGTTTTCACGTCGTGAGCCGTCTATGAGCATGGTACGGCGTAGAATATGAGTCATCTTATCGATTTCAATGACAAAATGAAACTGCTGATCTAATCGTACATCGTGTGAGCTGACGAAATCAGGGTAAGTAAAATCCATAGTATATATCCCACCTATTATTAAAAAAATATTTAATTATTACGGACCATTTCCTCAAAGCTTATAGTATTTGAGAGATGTTACATGATGTTTTCTATGGAAGAACGGCATACTCTAAATCCGAGGTTGCTGCTCTTTCCGATAGGAGAGCTGCCACTACGGTAATAAACAGTACATTGCTGTGGATCATCAAGCCAGCTGCCTCCACGCTTTACGCGGATTGTACCAGTCTGTGGTCCATGAGGATTTGTTTGATGTTGGGTACTTAGGTCTCCCATGTAGTCCCAGCACCACTCTGCGACATTACCGCTCATATCGTAGAAACCCAGTTTGTTGGGTGCTTTTGTACCGACATCATGAGTCGCTATTTCTGCATTTTCTCCATACCAGGCAACTGTAGATATAATCTCGCTTCCAGAGTAGAGAAAGGGGCTGTTGTTTTTGCCACCAATGGCTGCATATTCCCATTCTGCTTCGGTTGGTAGACGATAGCCGTTTGAAGTAAAGTTGCAAAGAATACGTTTCCACATTGGGCTTTTTGCGTCAATTGAACGGAAGTCAGTTATATTACCGATGGAATAGCAGGGGTGCAAGTTTTGCATCATACTCAGTGTATTACAGTAAATGATAGCATCGTACCAAGTAACACCTTCGACAGGACGGTTAGGGCCTTGCATTTTTGAAGGGTTTTTACCTATTACATACTCATACTGCATTTGGGTAATCAATGTTTCTGATAGTAAAAAGTTGACAAGTGAAACTTTTCGGTTTACGTTTTTGTCTCCCATTAAAAAAGATCCGCCTTGTACTTCGATCATATAAGGTGTTTTATTTGTTTTAGCGGGAGCAAATTGTGTGTTTGCTTGTTGTGCAGCTTTAATAACTGGAATACCACAGATAGGGCAAAAGTTAAAATTGTCCGCAAGTTGAAATCCACATTTTGAACATACCATAGTTATCCTTCTTTCTTTATAGTATAGCATATTATCTAAAAAATAACAGGAAGGAAGTATATAAAAAAGGCTCTAAAAGCTTTCGCTTCTAGAGCCTTTTTCTAAGACAGTACTATTGCTGTGCTTCGGTTTTGAACATTTTTACGGTATCAACGAGGGTAGAGGAATTTGCTGATAATTCTTCTGCCATAGCTGCTAATTCTTCTGCTGCGGAGGCATTTTGTTGTACAACTGTATCAAGCTGGGCAATGGCGGTATTTACCTGCTGGGCACCATTATCCTGTTCTCGACACGCAACTGAAATTTCTTCGATTAATTCTGATGTTTGCTGAATCTTTGGTATGGCGGCATTAATCTTTTCCTTTGCATTTTCGGCAGCAGTAACTGTTTTAGATGACAGCTCAATTATTTCACTTGCTGCCTGTTGGCTGCGCTCTGCCAGTTTGCGTACTTCACCTGCTACAACTGCAAAACCTTTACCTGCGTCTCCTGCACGGGCAGCTTCGATAGCGGCATTGAGGGCAAGCAGGTTTGTCTGACGGGCAATTTCGTCGATGACTTTTATGGTCTCAACAATCTCTTTAACGGAAGTAACTGCTTCGGTAACAGCTTCGCCACTGTTGACGCTTTCGGCAGAGGTACTTTCGGCAAGGGCATCAGTTTTTTCGGCACTGTGAGCTGTCTGCTGGATATTTGATGCCATTTGTTCCATAGTAGCAGACATTTCTTCTGTTGAAGCCGCTTGTTCACTGGCACCTGTTGAGATTGCCTGGCTTGAGGTACTTATCTGGTTTGCACCATCACGTACCTGCATGGCGGCATCTTTTATCTTAACCATGACAGACTGCAATATTTCGATAAATGTATTTACACCGATTGCAAGTTCTGCAAATTCATCATTGCTGGTTACTGGTAAGCGATAGGTTAAATCTGCATCGCCTGAAGAGAGTGACTGGATGGCTAAATCTACGGCTCTGAGGGGCTTACCAATCTTTAAACGCATGATAAAGATAAATCCTGCTACTAATGCAATGGTAAGCAGCACAAGAATGACCAGTAAAGATGTAAATATTTGTTGAGCAACAACCTTAGCTACGATAAGTGGTTTGCCGAGATACAGTGTTGTTACAAATTCATTGTCTGCATCTAATAAAGGAAAGTAATATGAAATAGTTGGTATACCATTGATGATGTTGATGACGCTTGTTGGTTCGCCTTTCTCTGTGATACGGATGACGGAGGCATCGGCAATTTGGGTGCCTGTCATGCCTTCAATGGTGGTAATTTCTCGGATGTCGCCATCAAAAATCGTAATGTTGGCATTTGTGTAGGTGGCAATTTTTGTTACAAAGGCTTCGGTGTTGATAGTTGCCTTTACTAGTGAAGCTCCTACGATACGAGAATTGATTTTAATGCAGTCTGCTACAACAACGTATGTTTTACTATCTGTTTTGACATAATTTTTACTGCGGGAACCTGTAAGAGCAGTTTTTATCATTTGGGATTCTTTTGCAGAAAGCGGAATTTCTGCGGTGATTGCTTGACCACTGGTGTTGTACAGTGCAATGGCGTCAGGTTCAAAGACCTTTATGGTGGCATCTACGATAGGGGCTGCCGATCTTGAGTCAAGGTCGCTGTCTGCTGAATCAAAGGACATTTGTATAAACTCGACTGCGTACTCCATTTCTGCACGCAGAGCTTCAACTTCAGCAACCATGAGGTTTGATTGATCAATCATGTCGTGTGCAAAATAATTAGTCAGACCCTTTGTTAATCTTGTATGAACAACAGTGGTAATGATAACTGAATACAAAACAATGCTGATAGCAACTAAGATTGTAATCAATGTTATGACAGATCGTTTTTTTTCCATAAAGACCGGTTCCTTATTCTTTAAGAGAATGCACTATCGGTAATTTGTAATCACAAATGTGCGATAGTGACCATATATAGTATCGGCATAAAATTGGATTTTGTACAGAGATATTTCATGTTATTTTATGCATTGTAGGTAAAAAACTTGACAATTTATTATAATATGCGAGAATAATAAAAAAGGAGATTCTCATGACTATTACTGAAAGAAAGAATGAGACAACAGTAGAACTTGTCGTTGCAGGACGTTTGGATACAACAACAGCTCCTCAATTAGAATCAAAATTACAAGAATGTACTCAAAATATGAAGACACTACTTCTTGATTTGCAGAATGTTGAATATATATCCAGTGCAGGACTTCGAATTGTTCTTCTTGCGCATAAAATGATGACTGCTACTGGAGGTCAGATGTCTGTACGTAATCCATCTCCATTTTGCCGTCAGATTTTTGAAGCAACTGGCATGGACGCCGTGTTGTCTTTTGTGTAAGTACAGTTTGAGCGTTGCCTCTAAAAGCTGTTTTTTTAGAGGTGGCTATACTTTTAGTGACATTTCCATCATCGTAATATCATCAAACTGTGGTGCAGATCCTACAAATTGATCTACGTCCTTACGTATATAGTGCAATATTTCTTTTGAAGTCATTCCTTTTGTATTTTTAAACGCTTGTAATAGTCGATCTTCTCCGTAAAGCTCATTGTTACTGTTTGAAGCTTCGGTTACGCCATCGGTATACATAAAGAAACAGTCTCCTTTATGTAAGGTGGTGCTATGTTCCTGATATTTTATATTGGGCAGACCTGCAATAACCAGATTTGGTTTTGTTTTGAGGTAGTCTACTGATTCTTCTGTACGGATAATAGGGAATGTGTGTCCGGCATTTGCAAAATGCAATTCTCCAGTGCTTAAAGTTATAACTCCCATCCAACAGGTGACGAACAATCCTGCATCATTGCCCTCGCATAATTGATTGTTGACTTCTTCAAATACTTTTGCCGGGTTATGTTCTTTCATCGTAATGTTTTTGATCAAGGTCTTTGCAACAACCATAAAGAGTGCTGCAGGAACACCTTTGCCACTGACGTCTCCTACGACCACGGCAAAGTGATCATCATCTACCATGAAGAAGTCATAAAAATCACCACCGACTTCTTTTGCGGGTTCCATGGTTGCAAATAATTCCAGTTCCTTATGGTTTTCATATGGTGGAAATAGCTGTGGCAACATGTTTGCCTGTATTTGCTTTGCTACATCAAGCTCTGCGGTGAGGCGTTCTTTTTCGGCAGTGGTATGGGTAAGGTCGCTGATATACTGCTGTATGTCTTTGCTCATTTGCTCGATGGTACGTGCGAGCAGGGCAAGCTCTGACTTACCTTTGATGGTATCAAGTGCCTGTGTCAGCGAAACTTTATGTTTTACAAAGCTTTCGGTTTCGTGAGTGAGCGTAATAATTGGGTGTACCAGTTGTTTTAAAACGATAAGTATATATATCCAGGTAAAAACAATGGTAAGCAGTGCGGAGCCCAAGATGGTTCTGGTAAAGTAAAATTGCTTGAGGTTTTTTACCTCACTCATTGGTTTTACGATACTTAAAATGCCGACAACTTTGTCGTTACTGTTGATGAGAGGAATTGAGGTGGTTACATGACCTCCTGTTTTGTTGTAGGCAAAGTGTATGTATGGAATTCTGTCAAACATTACGCCTTTTAAACGGGAAATGTATTCATGGTCATATTTTTCAAGACTAGTTGTCTTTCCTAATGGGTATGGAAATATTTTGGGATTATTTTTTATTACTTCAGGATGTACGGTGTCATATATATAGGTACGCTTTTTAAATGTCAGGTTGGGAATGGTAACATAGATATAAGCAAGACGTGCGGTATCGGTAAGGCTTTCGAGCTTTTTGTTTGTCATCTCCCATTCTTCATCAGCAAGGGATGTCTTTCCGTAAGTTTCAATGGTATCGGTATTTATGTAGGAAAGAGCTGTGTGAGCTATTTGTTGGGTTAAATCATGATATTGCTGTTCAAATAAGCGCTTAAAAACAAAATAGCCGACAGTTAGATTTAGCGTACTGATTGCAATGCCAAAAAGTGCTATATAGAATGGCAGTTGGACAATCAGACTTGTAAAATGAAGTTTATTTGAAGCTTTCTTCATAATTTTTAGTATAAATCAAGAATACTAAATTGACAAATGCGTTTCAATATAATTCATTGATTTTTTTTTATTAGGTAGTGTAAACTTGAATAGATAAAAAGAGGAATTATGGTTGTTGCAAAACATACAAAAAAAGTTATTATTGTGGCTCTGTGTATGGCTATTATTTATGGTGCCTATATGGCATTCGAAGCAGGATTGTTCGGGTCAAAAAAAATACATACTACGTATAAAGCATTTAATGATGCAGTAGAACAGGGAACTGTTGTATCGGTAGCGTTTGGTACTGATACCATTACCTATACATGTGGTGCCGATGAAAAACAGCAGTATGTAACTGATAATCCGCAATCGCCTTTATTACGCGAACGGTTGCTTTTGCGGGGTATACAGGTAAAGGAAGAAGTGGAAGCTGGGTATGTTGTTTCAAATATCCTTGATATTTTTTTCTATATAATATTCTTTGGTAGCATTGTATTGGTATTTAGAAAGTTTATAAGCCCCAATACGTTTCATGTGGTACATAAAACTGGGGCGACGTTTAAGGATGTCGTTGGTATGGATGCACTTAAGAGGAGTATGTTGCAGATAACTGATATTATGTTGCACCCAGACCAATATGCAAAAAAAGGAATCCGTATGCCAAAAGGTGTCATATTGGAAGGTGCTCCTGGCAATGGAAAAACCCTATTTGCACGTGCGTTGGCTGGAGAGGCTAAAGTAAACTTTATTCCTGCAAAGGCAACAGACTTTGAAAGTATGTTTATTGCTATTGGTCCTGCAAAGGTAAAATTCTTGTTTAGAAAAGCACGTCGAAAGGCTCCTTGTATTGTTTTTATCGATGAGTTTGATGGTATTGGTACCAAACGCAAGTACAACGGTACTGCTGTTGAGACAGAAAATACTCGTATTGTTACTGCTTTGCTTAATGAGCTGGATGGATTTACACAAAATAGTGGTGTGTTGGTTCTTGCTGCTACCAATAGCGTGCATGCCCTTGATGAAGCTTTGATACGTCCTGGACGCTTTGACGCTTTGTTTACGGTTCCTTATCCCGATAAGGATGCTCGTCTTCAGTTGCTTGAAATGTACATGCAGAAAAAAAATGCTGCCGAAGAGTGTACTCCGGCAACATTGCAAAAGTTATTTGAAGGCAGTAGCTGCGCAAAGATTGAATCTGCTATTAATACTGCTTCGTTATTGGCAGCTCAAGTTGGTCGCGATCGTTTTACGATTGCAGATGTACAGGCTGCCATAAAAAGATGTTAGCGTCTGCGTTTGCCAAACAGGCGGAGTAGTGCAAGGAACATATTGATAAAGTCCAGATATAACTCTAATGCACCAATGATGGCAATCTTTTTGTAAGCATCTTCATTGGTTGCGTTACGGGAAATTGCCAAAATCTTTTGTGTGTCGTATGCAGTTAGTCCTGCAAAGATAACAACAGTTGCAATAGAAATGAGCCAAGTAAGTGGACTTACGGTATGAGTAAACATGGTGATAACCATATTAACCATTGAGGCAACAATGATACCGATAAGTCCCATCATCAGGTATTTACCTGCTTTGCGAAGATCACTTTTTGTACGGGCTCCGTAGAATGCCATGATACCAAACATGATTGCAGTTGAGAAGAAGATAGTACCGATTGATCCAAGATCATATACAAAGAAGATGCTTGACATCGTGATACCGCTAAGAATTGAATAAATGACATATCCTATTCTTGCTGATGATACGCTCATTTTTCTGATTGAGGCTGAAAGCCACCATACGAGAGCAAGTTCTGCAATACAGAATACAAACATCATGGTTTGAAAACTGTTTAATACATGATAGTAACCACCCTGAGAGGTGACATTTGATAGTTGCAAGCCCAAAAATGATGCAGTGGCTACAGATGAGATGGCGCTGATAAATAAGGCAATTGCCATCCAGCCGTAGGTAGCACTGATAAACTTATTTTGAGCTGATGTGTGCTCTAGTGAGTAGGAATTATAAGAATCCATTTTTCCAAACCTCCTTTTCGGTTTTGATATGCAGATTTTGTATAAAACAATAAACTATATCTACTATAGCAGTTAAATCTCTTTTCGAATATACTGCAATTGGTAGATACTGTTATATGCCTACTATTAATATACTATAATTACATAAAGGAGAGAAATAAAAATGGATAAAAAAACGTTATATGCTGATCGTATGAAACGTGTTCTTGATGCTATGGCTGTTGCTAAACTCGATGGTCTTGTTGTAAGTGATCCACAGAGTATTTGGTATTTGACAGGTATATATAACGAGCCGTATGAGCGCTTGTTTGCTTTGTATTTATCACAAGATGGGGAACATCGTTTTTTTCTTAATAAGTTATACAATATTCATGACTCTGGTTTTACTGAAGTCTGGACAAGTGATACTGATGACATTATGGGTACTATGGCTCGTAATGTTGCTAGCAAGGGTAGAATCGGTATTGATAAGGTGTGGCCGGCACGTTTTTTAATTCCTCTTATGGAACATAATCCAGAAGCTACCTATGTACTGGGTTCTTCTTGTGTAGATGATGCTCGTGCTTGCAAAGATGCTGAAGAACAGCGTTTGATGAAAGAAGCCTCTCGTGTAAATGATGTCTGTATCCAGCGTGGTGCTGCATTTGTAAAACCTGGTGTGACCGAAAAGCAGGTTGCAGAGTATATCGATGCACAGTTTAAAGCTGAGGGCGCTGAAAAGCCTTCGTTTACAACTATTGTTTCATTTGGTAAGAATGCCGCTGATCCTCATCACGAGCCAGATGATACTGTTGTACAGGAAAGTGATTGTGTACTTATTGATATGGGGTGTCAAAAAAATCGCTACTGTTCAGATATGACTCGTACTTTCTTCTTTAAAAAAGCTCCAGAGGAATATACAAAGATTCATGATTTAGTCCGCATGGCAAATGAAAAAGCTGAAAGCATTATCAAGCCGGGGGTACGCTTTTGCGATATAGATGCAGCTGCTCGTGATCTTATTGCTCAGGCTGGATATGGCGAGCAGTTTAACCATCGCTTGGGACACTTTATTGGACAGAGTGATCATGAACAGGGCGATGTTAGTTCCGCTAATACAAATGTTGCAAAAGAGGGCATGATTTTTTCTATAGAGCCGGGTATATATCTGCAAGGTAAATTTGGTGTCCGTGTCGAAGATCTTGTACTGGTGACAAAAGACGGATGCGAAGTCTTAAACTCTGTAGATAAGCACTGGAAAGTGATTGGATGAGTGAAATTGTCCTTGTTGCCCCCTATAAAAAGATGCTTGCGGATGCAAACCGCATCATCGAAGAAATGGGCTTTAAAAATGTCAGTGCTGTCCTCGGTGATTTGTCAGATGGCTTGATAGCAGCGTCACGTGCGGTTGATGATGGAGCAAAGGTTCTTATTAGCCGTGGTGGTACGTATTCTATGATACATTATGTTTCTCCGGTGCCTGTTGTTGAAATCCGTATCAGTGCAATAGATATGGCTGACATGATAAAAGAATTACAGTCAGTCTCTGATGTGATCGCTGTTGTCGGATATGCAAACATTATGAGTGGTTATGAATTACTGAGTCAGTTTGGTAAAAAAATAATCAAGGCAGAACTGTGCGACAAGGACGATGTAGCCAAGAAAATTAGAGAGTGCGGTCAAAAAGGAGCCCATGTTATTGTTGGAGACGCGGTTACCTGCCGTATTGGACAAGAATTGGGCTTTACCTGCTATTTGCTTGAAAGTGGTGAGAGGGCTCTGCTCAATGCCATTAATGAGGCTCAACGTATGCTCGCTGCTGTTAATCGTGAGCAGGAGCTGGCAGATAAATATCGGACTCTAACTGATAGCGTGCATGACGGTGTGCTTGCCACAGATGAGCATAACATAATAGTTGCCGTTAATAGGCCTGCATGTCGTATTTTTGGGCTTTCGCAGCTGGAAATGTTGGGTAAGCCGTTGAGTGCATACAGAACGTATGGTGCAATTATTGAGCAAATTGAAAAAGGCATTGCTTTTTCTGATGAAATTAAGCAGATTGGTGTGACCAAGATAGTAGCCAGTAATTCGCCAATTGTTCAGAGTGGAGCGTTTCGTGGGTCTATAACTGTTTTTCAGGATGTTACCGAAGTACAGACTCGTGAAAAAAATATCCGCCTCAAAATGATCGATAAGGGGTTTGTTGCAAAATATTCTTTTAATACGATTGTTTACAAAAGTAAAAAGATAGCAGATTGTATTGCAATAGCAAAAAAAATAAGTAATTACAACTCCGCAGTTTTAATCGAAGGACAAAGTGGTGTTGGTAAGGAGTTGTTTGCTCAGAGTATTCATAACGAAAGTCAACGGCGGTATGCACCTTTTGTTGCGGTTAACTGTGCAGCTTTGCCTCCTGCATTGATAGAAAGCGTGTTATTTGGTTATGCGGAAGGTGCATTTACAGGAAGTAGCAAGGGCGGTAAAGAGGGGATGTTTGAACTTGCTCATACTGGTACCTTGTTTTTAGATGAGATAGGAGAACTTCCGCTTGAACTGCAGGGGCGGTTGCTGCGTGTTGTACAGGAGCATGAAGTGATGCGTATTGGAGGAGATGCAATTATTCCTCTTGATGTGCGACTTATCTGTGCTACAAACCGTAACTTGCATGGATTAGTACGAGAGGGTAAATTTCGTCGTGATTTGTTGTATCGTATTAATACGTTAAGTTTGTATATTCCGTCATTAAATGAACGTCCAGATGACATAGAGCTGTTATCAAAGCGTTTTCTTGCGCGGTATTGTAGTCAATATGCGAAAGATATTCAGGGCTTTACTCCTGAAACGATAACCTGGTTGCAAGAACATAAATATGAAGGAAATGTTCGTGAGTTACAAAGCCTCATAGAGCGGGCGGTTATCATCTGTGATAATCCACAGATTACCTTGCGTGATTTATCACTTGGATTATCCGAGACCTATGATTCGTATGATGATGACACAGATGATGTTTCAAAATCATCTGGTGACTCTATATCAATGGAAAGTCACGGAAGCTCGTTTTTGTCTTTGAAAGATGCTGAACAAGCCTACATACAGCAGGTGTATGAGCAAAGTGGTAAATCGGTGGCAAAGACGTGTGCTGTGTTAGGAATTAATCGATCAACACTCTGGCGTAAACTGAAATAACAATGTTGTAAAATGCAACATTATGTTACTATTTTGCAACATGTTGCATTACTGCAACATATATTTGAAATGTCGCAGTTTTTTTTTGTACGAATACTCTTGCTGATATAAACAGTAACGTTTGGTACAATATGCATATTTTTGCAGTAGTTTTCTTAGATACGTTTTATCTGTCTTTCTGTTTTTATATGTTCTTCAAAAATAATGAATAGCTTTCCGTAAAATTGGCACGCTCCTTGCTATTACAACTGTGGAGTTAATAATGATTGTTATAGCGGATGATTTGACAGGTGCCAATGATACTGCAGTGCAATACCGAAAATATGGAGTATCGTCAATTGTCAATGTAGGATTATCAAGTATGCAAAATCCTGAGCAATATTCAGGATATGAGTTGGTTTCAATAAATACTGATAGTCGTGCTCTATCATCTGCAGAAGCTTATAAGGCTGTACATGATGCGTGTGTTTCATTTTGTGCTGATGCATCTGTTCATGTGTATAAAAAAATAGATTCTGTCTTGAGAGGCAATCCTGGTAGTGAATTAGAAGCGGTAATGGATGTTATGCATTGTTCATTGGCATTTGTTGCTCCTGCATATCCTGAAAACGGACGGGTTGTCCATAATGGAATTTTGACTGCTGCTTCAAACAAGATTGATGCGGTAAAAACTATTGCCGCTGATATGAAACGGGCTGTGGCTGCTGTATATCTGGATACGATTCGTGCCGGAAAAAACGTGCTTTTTACATATATACAGGAAAACATCAAAAAGGGGGTACAAGTATTTGTTTTTGATACTCTCTGTGATGATGATCTGGCATGTATCTATGAAACGGTCTCTGCTTTTGATGCTCCCCATGTGTTGTGTGGTTCTGCGGGGCTTGCAGTGCATGATGCAAAAGCGGTGGCAAAACGGGTGCAGCCGGCCATAGCAAGTACTGTGTCGAGCAAGCCGGGAGTTATCTTTGCATTGACGGCATCACGTAATGTGGAGACTCGAGAGCAAATAAAGCAGGCAGCAAAAGATTTTGCGACTTCCTATATTGTAATGGATAAAAAACACATTATTGCACATAACGCAGATGTTGCGGTGGCACAATGTGTTGCAGCGGCTCAAGAACAGGTCCGAGCAGGTGCAAGGGTTTTGATAGTTGCAGTTTCGAGTCTTTTTGAGGATTTTCACATGGTTCTCAAAGATAGTGAAACAAATTATAACATTGCTTTTGAACTGTCTGTTAGTTTAGGTAAAATAGCACAAGAAGTGATTGATACGATAGAAGTTGCTGGCATAGTTTGCTTTGGTGGTGATACAACCATGCAGTTGTGTCGGCAAATGGGCGTATTTGGGATTGAACCAGTTACAGAAATTGCTGCAGGAACTCCTATGGGTATTTGTATCGGTGGAAAACTTGATCACCTTCCTGTAGTTACTAAGTCCGGTGGATTTGGTGGGGCTTCTGTGTTAACTGATGCAATTCATTTCTTGCAGAATTATAAAAATGCTAAATAGGTTGGAGGTATAGAATGATTAGTAACTTGCAGATTCCTTCTGCGGTTCATGCTGGTGCAGGAGCAACAGATTTTCTTGGTGATATTGTAAAAAGAGATACTGTTAAACGTGTTTTGTTGTTTACGGACAAGGGAATTCGTGGTGCAGGTTTGTGTGATCGTGCACTTGAAGTACTGAAAAATAACAATGTTGAAGTTCAGATTTTTGATGGTGTTGTTCCAGAACCTTCAACATATGATGTAGATAAAGTTATTAAGGAAGCTGCAAATGCACAGGGTGATTTGATAGTCGCTATCGGTGGTGGTAGTACTATGGATACTGCTAAGTTGGCTTCTGTTTTAATCGGAGCTTCGTATACAGTGTTTGATTTGGTTAATGATCCATCTTTGGCACGTAAGAGAATGCGTTCTGTATTTATACCTACTACTTGTGGTACAGGTTCCGAAGCAACTTTGAATGCTATTGTTGCTATTCCTGAAGAAAGCAGCAAAAAAGGTATTGTAAATCCGGCTCTTATTCCTGATGAAGTAATTCTTGACGTTAATATGATTGCCAAGTTACCAAAGAGTATTGTGGCAGCTACTGGTGTAGATGCTTTGGCACATTGTGTTGAGTGCTATACATCAAATAAGGCTACCATCTTGAGTAATGAATATGCTCGTGCTGGTGCTCGTTTGATTTTCTCTTCAATTGAAAGAGCTTATACCAATCCTGATGATATGGAAGCAAAAATGAACATGATGCTTGGTGCGTTCTATGGTGGTATTGCTATTACTGGTAGTGGTACAACTGCTGTTCATGCACTTTCATATCCACTTGGGGGTAAGTATCACATTGCTCATGGTGTATCAAATGCTATTTTGTTTGCACAGGTTATGGAATTTAACCGTGATGCATGTGTCAAGGAATTGGCAGAATTGTGTGACACTGTTAATCCTGCAATGACAGAAAGTACTGCAGAAGAAAAGAGTAAATACATTGTTCGTCGTATTGCTGAAATTGTAAAAAATACAGAGATTCCTGTAAGTCTGCAGAAATTTGGTATTAGCCAGAGTGATTTGGATTTCTTGGTTACTGCTGGTTCTCAACAACAGCGATTGTTGGTTAATAACAAAAAGACATTGTCTTTGGATGATATTCGTAAGATATATAAGAGCGTTATCGACTGATATAAGGCGCATGATGTGCAATGCCGTTATGACGGCAACTATAAGGAGAATAAAATGAACGATAGACCAATTATTGGTATTAGTATGGGTGACCCTGCTGGATGTGGTCCAGAGCTTTCAGTAAAAGCACTTCGTAATCCTGATGTATACAAAATGTGTCGCCCACTTGTTGTAGGTGATGCTCAGCTAATCGAAGATTCTCTTCGTATATTAAAGGACACAACTACCAAAATAAATAGAATTGCCAATGTAAAAGATGCCAAGTTTGAATTGGGTACTATTGATGTTTACCATATGGATTTAGTTGATATGTCAAAGTTTGAATATGGTAAAGTAAGTGCGATGTGTGGAGAAGCAGCATTTCAGGCTGTTGTAAAAGTTATTGATCTTGCCATGAAAGGTGAAATCGATGCTACTGTTACCAATGCATTGAATAAAGAGGCAATTAATCTTGCTGGTCATCACTATAGTGGCCATACAGAAATTTATGCTGATTATACTCATACCAAGAAATATGCAATGATGCTTGCTGGTAGTGATTTACGTGTCGTTCATGTTTCAACACATGTTTCTTTACGTGAAGCCTGTGAGCGTGCAAAAAAAGAAAGGGAACTTGAGTGTATCCGTCTTGCAAATATGGCTTGTAAACAACTCGGAATTGAAAACCCAAGAATCGGTGTTTGTGGTTTGAATCCTCATGCCGGAGAAAACGGTTTGTTCGGTGATGAAGAAATCAATGAAATTAATCCTGCAATTGAGCAGGCTAAAGCTGAGGGTATTAATGCTATCGGATCATTGCCACCTGATACTGCTTTCTCTAAAGCTCGCGGTGGTTGGTATGATGCATTAGTAGTTCAATATCATGATCAGGGACATACTCCGCTAAAAGTTTTGGGGTTTGTTTACGATAAAGGTGCTCAAAAGTGGGGTGCTGTTGAAGGTGTAAACATTACGTTAGGTTTGCCAATTATCCGAGTATCTGTAGATCATGGTACTGCTTTTGGTCATGCAGGACAGGGTATCCAGAACGAATTGAGTTTGCTTAACTCAATTGATTATGCAACAAAGTTTGCAAAGAACCGGGATGTCGGTAAGTAAACAATAGGTTTGGTATTAGCTTTTTCCTGCTTTGTAGGAAAAAGAAAATAATAAAAGGATTCCAAATAGGAGGAAGATATGAAAAAACAGATTGGTGTAATCTGCATGGTATTGGCTGGAGCAAGTATGCTTTTTGCTAATGGTTCAAAAGATACTGGCAGTGCTGCTAAGGGTAGCAGTTCAAAGCCTGTAAACTTGGTATTCTCTACAGATCAGGTTGGTTCTTCTACATACGTAAAATCTGCTGGTCTTGCACAGTTGTGGCAGAAGGCTCTTCCAGCTGGTTCTGCAATTGATGTTCAGCCAACTTCACCAGGTGGTATGGCTGCTCCATACTTGTTCTCAAGTGGTGCTGCTGATATCGCTTTTGCTAATGGTGCTCCTGCAAAATGGGCTTATGAAAAAGGTAATCTTGGTCGCCCTGCAACAAAAGATTTCCGTGCTTTGGTAGGTTCTTTGAGTGCAATTTCTGCTGTTAACTTTATGACTACTTCTTTCATTAAGAAGTATGGTACTGATGAAATTGAGGAAGTTATTGCTCGCAAGCTTCCAATCCGCATCGGTTGTTCACCAAAAGGTTCTATGGACTACAAGTGTGTAGAATTGCTTCTTTCTTATTTGAAAGTAACTCCAGAAGATATCAAGAGCTGGGGTGGTGATGTTGTTAATGGTGGTGGTTCTGACCTTGGTGATATGCTTAAGAATGGTAAGCTTGATATGATTCTTGACCACACATCTGCAGAATCATCTGGTATGGTTCAGAATGCAATGACAAATGACTTGCACTTTACACAGTGGAGAGATGCAACTCTTGACTACTTCGTATCAGAAGGTTTTGAACGTGTAACACTCCCAGGTGGTTCATTCAAGGGACAGCCAAATGATGTTGTTGATGCTGGTACTCCTGACTGTGTATTCGTAAAGGTTGATATGGCTGATGATGTTGCTTATGCTTTGACAAAGGCTATGTGTGAAAACCGCGAATACTTGGTAAAGAACTATCCATCTATGGAACCATTTGATCCAGCAACTTGCTGGCAGCCTGGTAAAGTTGGTGGTGTTCCACTTCATCCAGGTGCTGAAAGATACTTCCGTGAAGTTGGTTATATGAAATAATGTAACCGTCTGACGGTTGTATATATCCTCCGTGGTTAATGCGTTATTGACTGCGGAGGATTTTTTAGCAAAGTAATTTCAATACCTGTGTATAGTAAGGAATTTGTATGGCCGAAACTAAAGTTAAAAAATCTTTTTTTCAGCGTAATGCTGAAAAAGAAATAGCCAAAGAGGAAGAAGAAGAAAAGAAAGTTGCGATGGGAACAGTCCGTTTTGTTGCTATCGTGGTGTTCTCATTAATTTTCCTCGGTATGGAATTGTATAATACGATGGTACGTCCGCTTGATTGGCATATCTCGTATTCCTCTCATCTTTCTTTAAGTTTGATTCTTATTTATCTGTATAAACCATTTGCTGAGAAATTCAAGAACAAATGGTTGTGGATTCTTGATATAGCTGCTATTGCAATAGCAATCTATGTTGCTTTGTATTTTATAAAAGACTGCTCATTCTTCCAGCAGCGAGTTATGATGGTTGATCCAATGAGACCATCTGATATTTTTGCTTCTTGTGGTCTTTTGATTATTCTTGTTTTGTGTGTCTGGCGTACTATGGGTATGGCATTGGCAGGTTTTGTACTGTTCTTTATTGCCTACGCATTCTTTGGTCAGTATTTACCAGCTTCTTGTCCATTTAGATTTAGTGGTATGAAGTGGCAGCGCTTTTTTGAAATGCTTACGCTTTCATCAGATGGTATTTATGGCTCTCCATTGGCTGCTTGTGTTACTACCATTTTCTACTACTTTGTATTTGGAGCGTTGTTCTCTCAATGTGGTGGTGGTCAGGTCCTTATTGACTGCGGTATGAAGTTGTCTGATAAAACTGCTGGTGGTCCTGCAAAGGCTTCTGTAGTATCTTCTGGTCTTATGGGTATGGTAAGTGGTAGTGCAGTTGCTAATGTAACAACAACAGGTGTATTTACTATTCCTCTTATGAAAAAAGCAGGGTATACCCCAGAACAGGCTGCTGCTGTTGAGTCTGTTGCTTCTACTGGTGGTCAGATAATGCCTCCTATTATGGGTGTTGGTGCATTTATCATGGCAGAAATGATCGGTGTCAGCTATGCTAAAATTGCAGTTGATGCTTTGTTACCTGCATTAGGATATTATGTTGCTGTATTCTTGTTAGTGCACAATATTGCAAAAAAGAACCATCTTGGTGGTAAGGGTAGTGAAACTCATTATACTTCTGTACCTGTAGTACCACGTTTATATCGATTAATTCCAGTTATTGTACTGGTAGTCATGATTTTTGCTGGTATGCCGTTGCCAACAAGTGCACTTGTAGGTAGTGCTCTTGCTATTATTATTTGTTATGTTTCAAAGGAAACTCGTCTTGCACCAAAAGAATTGTTGCAAGCAATTTTAACAGGTGTAAAACAGGCTGCAAACATAGCAATTCCGACTGCTGCTTGTGGTGTCATGATTGGTATTGTTGTCCGTTCTGGTGCAGCAAACAAGTTGACAACTATTATCAATGAAGTTGGTAACAGTCATTTGTTGCCTGCATTGGTAATTACTATGATTGGTTGTTTGATACTTGGTATGGCTCTGCCAACAGTTGCCGCATATTTGATAGCTAATATTTTGTTTGCTACAACATTGACAAATCTTGTTGGTGGTATCTACCCAGATATGAGCTCCAGCACCGTTTTGTTGATGGTTAATATGTTCATTTTCTACTTTGGTGTTGTTGCACAGATTACACCGCCTGTTTGTGTTGCCTCGTTTACTGCGGCGGGTATAGCAAATGGTTCTTCATGGAAGACAGGTTGGACTGCATTCTTCTTTGCTATTGTTGCTTTTATAGTTCCATATGCATTCATTTATCAGCCGGCAATTTTGTTACAGGCTAATAGTGTGGTTGAAATTATATACGCATGTGTCATGCTGTTTATTGCCGTATTCTTCCTTGCTGGTGGTGTCTCAGGATACTTCTTTGCAACGATTAAGAGTCCTGTATTGAGAGCAGCTCTCTTTGTCGCAGGTGTTTGTGTAGCTATGCCTGGTACAGTAACTGATATTCTCGGTTATGGTGTAGGTGGAGTTATTTTGGTATTGCAGTTGATGCTTGCTCGTAAAGAAAAAGCAGTACAAGCTGCATAAATTAATTATTGAATAAGGAATTAACATGAAACATCAGGTTGTGATTATAGGTTCTGGACTTGCGGCATTAACGGCGGCTTGTCGCTTGGTTAGTAAGGGAATAAAGGATATAGGAATATATGCTCCTGCTTTCGGTGGAACACCGTTTATTGCTGCTATTGATTTTGTCCTCCCTCATAATCCCGACCATGATTCTGAACAGTTATATGAGGATGATATGATTAAAGCTGGCTATGAGCTGAATAATAAGGCTTTGGTACATGCTATGGTCAGTCATTCTTATGAAACATATCAATTTCTTGATTCACTTGGTATTGAATTTTCCCGCTTAGATGATGGCTCGTTACGACGTCGTCATCTAAGTGGTTCCACTGTGCCACGTTCTTTGTGCTCTACAAAAGGGCTGATCGGTGTAAATATGGTGGAAGTTTTAACTGACTATTTAAAAAAGAACGGTATTGAAATTGTTAATGGCGCAAAAGCATATGCACTTACGGTTGCTGATAACAAAGTGCGCTCTGTTAGTTTTATAGCACAAGATGGAACAACTTTCTCTGTTGATGCAGATGTTGTTATAGCAGGTTGGGGCGGTGTAGGTAATTTGTTTGGCACTTCAACCTATCCTCAGGATGAAAATGGTAGAACTATTGCCATTGCCTATGAGGCTGGCATAAAAATGGTTGATCTTGAGTTTTTAGAGTATGAGCCGATGGTTGTTATGTCTCCAAAAGGGGCTGTTGGTGAGCCTTGTCCGACAGCAATGCTTGGGGAAGGTGCTCAACTGTATAATACAAAGGATGAGCGTTTTTTACTTAAGGTGCGTCCTCAGGGCGAAGCTGGTGCTCCCAAAACTCTTATAAATAAAGCTATCTGGCAGCAGGTTCAAGATGGCAAGGGGTCAGAACATGGTGGTTGTTATGTAGATCTCCGCATGATTACTGTAGAAACATTAAAACTATATCCTTGGTTCTATAATCGTCTAATTGATAATGGTGTTGATCCTCATACTACTCGTGTTGAAGTTGGACCGATGGCTCACAGTTTTTCTGGTGGAGTGATGGTTGATATTTCCTGCAAATCTAATCTTGATAATCTCTATGCTGTTGGAGAAGCAGCTGGAGGTTTTCATGGTGCTTGTCGTATGGCTGGAAATGCTGCTGCACAGGCTGCAGTCAGTGGTTTGATTGCTGCAGATGCTATAGCTTCTGCTGATATCCCCTGTGTTGATGCTTGTTTTGGTGAACAGCCTTCATATAATGTTGATGAAGCTGTTGCTGCTCGACTTACTCCTGCAATTGATGAGGCTGCTAAAGCGTTGGGAGTATATCGTAATGGAGATGATCTTCAAAAGGCAGTATGTTCTTTAGTAGATATACTTTCTGATAATGATATTGAAAAAGATACTGATACAAAGTTACGTGCTATAGCAATCTGGCTTATGGCTCAGGCTGCCTTAGCTCGTACTGAGAGTCGTGGTACTCAAAATCGTACTGATTATCCTCAATCTGATGAAAAACAGAAGAAGAGTACTGTATTTTGGAAAAATGCATAAAAGGAGATAGATGTATGGAATTAAAAGGTATTATCACCCCAATCCTCACCCCGATGAATGAGGATGAAAGTGTAAACTATGATGAGTTGAAGAATCAAATTAATCGTTTGATTAAAGCAGGCGTACATGGTTTGTTTTTTTATGGAACAAATGGTGAATGTTATATCTTGAATCCAGAAGAAAAAAAGAAGATTTTGGAAGTTGCTGTTGAAACGGTTAATCATCGTGTTCCTGTATATGCTGGTACAGGATGCGTAGGAACGAAGGATACTATTGAGATGTCAAAAATGGCAGAATCAATCGGTGTGGATGTTCTTTCGATAATTAGTCCTTATTTTGCTGCAATTAGTCAGAATGAACTTATTGAACATTACACTACAGTAGCAAAAGCTGTAAAAACTCCTATTGTTTTATACAATATTCCTGCTCGTACTGGTGTTAATATGGCTCCGGCAACAATTGGAAAGCTTGCAGAAGTGGATAATATTGTTGGTGCCAAAGATTCCAGTGGTAATTTTACCAATATGCTTGGTTATATTGAGCAGACTCGTAAGAGACCAGATTTTTCCGTCTTAAGCGGTAATGATGCTTTAATTTTGTGGTGCTTGCTTGCTGGCGGAAAGGGTGGTATTGCTGGTTGTTCTAATGTGTATCCTGAGAATATGGTCGGCATCTATGAAAACTTTATAAAAGGTAACATGGACGAGGCTAAAAAGTGTCAGGAACGAATTGGAGCTTTACGCTCTGTATTTAAGTATGGCAATCCTAACACTATAGTCAAAAAGGCTACAAAGCTTCTTGGTTATAATGTTGGAGAGTGTCGTAGTCCATTCAATTATTTGTCTGATGAGGGAATGGAAGCATTGAAGAAGGTTATTGCAGATTATAAAAAATCTGATATGCGGTAATAGTCATAAATAAATCCTCCTTTTTTTTGACTTTGCGGGATACAGTAGGGCCTAATAAACTGTATCCCGTTTTTTTGATGTACTTTTTTTAACTATGCAACACTTTTATAGTAAACCTTGACAGAGTTTTGTAATCGTATAACTATTAGCAAATGGATATTCTCGATTATATATACTGGCGAGGTGATATTCCTTTTGAAGTATCTCCGCTTAATGAAATAGATGCTCTTATACTTTGTCAGCTTTCCTATCTTAATTTTAAAGGACTGGAAATTGCCTCTTTTAAAACTGATATCTCACTGCAAGAATTATCACAACGTTTTGTTACGAGCAAAGATTATGCTACTCGTGCAAATATGGGATTACTTATCAATGAGAAAACTCCAGAACTTCTTGTTGCCGCTAGTAAATCGCTTCGTTTTAGGGAAATAGGTGTCTGTGGTTTTACGACTGAGTTACATGAGGATACTGAAGAACAGTTTGCGGCAATAACATATATTATAAAAGATATACATAATCAGGATATGACTTTTGTAGCGTTTAGAGGTACAGATGATACCGTTGTGGGGTGGAAAGAAGATTTTAATTTGGCATTTATGACGCCTGTTCCTGCACAACGGGATGCATTGTCGTATGTTAAAAAGGTTAGTGATACTTTTGCTCATAATGCTTTAGTAATTGGTGGGCATTCAAAAGGTGGTAACCTTGCTTTGTATTCTTCAGCCTTATCAGAAGAATCGGTACAGCAACATATCAAGCAGGTGTATAATTTTGATGGTCCTGGTCTAGTCGAAGATGTGACAAAGCTTGAAGGATACAAAGCTATGTCAGATATCATGTATTCTTTATACCCAAAATGTTCGGTGATAGGAATGCTTTTTGAACGTACTGTACACTATCATATCGTAGAAAGTTCTGAATTTGGTGTTATGCAACATGATCCTTTTTCATGGTTTATCGATCCCCGTTCTTTTGTTACTGTTTCGGATTTTGAGAGTGCCAGTAAATTTGTAGACAAAACGATCAATACATGGCTTATGACGATTTCTAAGGAAGAAAGAGAACAGTTTGTGACGGTTCTTTTTTCTGTAATAGCTGCAACAGGGGTAAAAACAAGTAGTGAGTTGTCAAAAAATTGGCTTACTAATTCAGGAACTATTATTAAAGCATATTCAGAGTTACCGTCGGAAGCTCGTAAAGCAGTAAAACTGATATTGGAGGAACTGTTTAAACAGGGCATTGATAGTATTGGAGAATTGCTTTCATTTTTCTAATATATAGGTGCTTGCCTTAAATAGGTTATCATAATACTATATTAAGTTAATGGCGTTAGATAAATATAGGTATAAAAATAAGACTGTCCTTATTTTTATGGCTATTGCTATACTGTATGCGATTCCTCAATTACTTACTCATTTTTTTTCTGGAATGAGTCGTTTTAATCGAATTTATCTTGATTCATTTATTTCTGTTAACGTAGAACGTAAAAATGGAATGCTTGAGCATTATGCGTATGCTCATTTTCCTGTATTAAATGCAGGTGATACAGTAACAGCCTATATACCGATTCCAGAAAACTCAGGAATTAAATATCCGAGTATTTCTTTTTTTGTTCCTAATTCCTATTTTGCTTTGTTTTATAAAGATCAATTGCTTTTTGAATATACTGAATCAGCTTCTGAATATGAAAAGCTTTTGAGTGGTACCTATCATGAAGTTGTACTTCCGCAAGAAGTCTCTGGACACGAACTAAGGTTGGTTTGTCGTGCTTATAAGGATAAGGCTTTTTACCGTCTTACTGGAGTTGTATTACAACCAGCTCATTTGGGATTGAGGGGATTGTTGCTCCGATGTTTACCAGAGTTTTTATTTTTTGTTTCAATCTTGTTTGTCTCTTCTATTGCTTTTGTATGTCTCATTTTTTATTTTTTTTATGAAAAGAAGATGCTCACACAACCTCTCTTTTTTACGATTTTTAGCATTGTCTTTTCGACATACATTTTGAGCTATTATGGCTTGTTTAATATTTTTACTTTACGCCCGCGTATTAATGAGACTCTTGAGTATACTACTTTATATCTTCTTCCGTTAGTTTTTTGTACTTATTATCGTCAGATTATTTCAAAACGACGTAATCAAATAATTATTGATTTTCTTATTGTTTATTATATTACGTTCTTTATTGGGACAACGATTTGTCATTATACTGGTATTCAGTATTACTATTACTTTTTGTTTCCTTCTCATGTTTGTATGATGGTGACATTAGTTTGTACTGTTTTTATTTTATATGATGACTCAAAAAATAGGGTAAATAATTCGTTATGGAATTTACAATCTGGATTAATAATACTGCTTGCTTCAGTTCCTTTGGAAATTATTAATTTTGATATTCACAAATTGTTTTTTCAGGGTTCTGGTTATACTAAAATGTATATTCTGTCGCTTGGTATACTGTACTATATTGTTTCGTTGTTTATTACTTCTTTTGCACAGGTGTCACAGGCAATAAAAGATGGACGGACAAAAAAACAACTTGAACATCTTGCGTATACGGATTCATTAACTCGATTGATGAATCGTACTAAGTGTGAAGAAATTATGCAGTCTATTGAGAATGAACACTTGGAAACATATGCAATTATCTTTTTTGATCTTAATGACTTGAAAGTGCTTAATGATACATATGGTCATGAAATGGGAGACATATATCTCTGTTCTGTAGCTAATGCCTTGTATAAAGTTTTTGGTAATGCATTAGTTTGTGGGCGTATGGGTGGAGATGAATTCCTTGTTGTTTTGGGTAAAGATATGTATAAAAAGGTTTTGATGTATATTCATGACTTTCAGCAGCAGATACAAGCAATTAATGATTCAAAAGTGATTCCGAGACATATATCTGTTGCTTGTGGTTATGTATTGAGTAATACTGAGCATCCTGTTCCTATTCAGACTGCATATCAACAGGCTGATAAAAATATGTATGAAAACAAACGTTTCTTAAAACATAGTATTTTGTAAAAACAAAATGGCATGAGGGGGAATACAGACTTTTATCTGCGCAGGTTTCTTTGCCGTTGTGTACGAAGGTACTCCATTTGCTGTTCCTGTATCAACCGAGTATTCCCATATAAAAGATTTTTTTGCTTCTGGAACCATTAGTGTATGAGAAACACTGAATGGGGTAACCGTTGTTTTTTGTATATAACAATCATATAGGTTAATTTTTTCATCACCCGTAGCTTTTTTTATATAATGGGCTCTGATACCAATATGTGTTGTATGTGATGGAACTGGTTGCAATGTATGCAATGTGATATTCCATTCTGGAAGAAATACTTCTGTAGTTCCAATAACTTTGCAAGGGGTAATATTTTTGCACCCTGTCAGTTGTGCAGCAATGACTGTCTGAGGATTGATAAAAATATCATTGCAGGTACCGATTCGATGTACCTGTCCTTTATGTATGATACAAACGGAAGGACAAAAGGTAAAAACCTCGTCACGGTTATGGGATACAAACAAGGCTGTTTTGTGGTAGTCGGCTAACAGTGTTTGAACTTGTTCTTCTACGTGGACTTTTAAGAAACTATCTAATGCAGAAAAAGGTTCGTCAAACAGCATGATTTCAGGTTGTGTAGCTATCATGCGAGCTAGTGCTACACGTTGCTGTTGTCCTCCTGATAATTGTCGTGGATAGTGATTTGCAAGATTTTGTAGATCAAAGCGGGTGAGTAGATCTGCAATGGTACTATCTCGATTAGCTTTTTGAGATTGTGACAATACTATTGCTATATTTTGCTTAACTGTCATATTAGGAAACAGTGCATAGTTTTGAAATAAAAAACCGCAATGGCGTTGTTGTGGTGGTATATTGATATGGTTTGCGGAATCAAAGACAGTTTTTCCATTTATGCGAATATAGCCACTGTCTGGTTTTTCTATACCTGCAATACACTTAAGTGTCATACTTTTGCCACTGCCGCTTGCTCCAAGTAATCCGACGAATGTATCTCCCGCAGTAAATTGTATATCAAGAGTAAAGTTTTTAAACTGTTTTTGTATGGCGATTTCAAGACTCATGAGTAGACCTTGTAGTAAGCAAGTTTAGTATCATAATAGTCGTAAAAGAGATTGTCAGAATAATAAGTACCCAGAGGTATGCTCGTTCCATATGACCACTTTCTGTTGCTGCCCATATTGCAACGGGGATTGTTTCTGTTTTGCCGGGAATATCACCGGCAAGCATCATTGTCGCTCCAAATTCACCTAATGCTCTGGTAAAAGCCAGAACGGCCCCTGCTGTTATTCCCGGGAGGGAAAGGGGAACCATGAGTCTATAAAAGATTTTCCACTCTGATAATCCTAATGTTTTTGCTGCATAGATTATCGATGTATTTATTTGTTCAAAAGATGCACGTACCGTTCTGTATACGAGAGGAAATGCTACGACTGTTGCTGCTACGATAGTTGCTCGTTGATTAAATACAACAGCCATCCCGACATGTGTCAAAAACTTTCCTAAAAAATGTTTATTGCCAAAAATGACAAGAAGAAAAAATCCTAAGACAGTCGGGGGAAGAACAAGTGGTAATGTACAAAGACAGTCACAAAAAGCTTTTAATTGCCCTTTTAGATTGGTAACACCCCATGCACAAAATGTACCGGCTAGTAATGAAAATAGTGTTGCATAAAATGCAGCTGTAAATGATATGTATAGTGGCGACCAATCCATATGATGTACATGTCTAAAATAATGAATTAAAAACTTCTTGTGGTAAAGAGGCTCCAGATACTTTGACTACTGCAGCAGATACTTTATTTGCTTGCATAATTGATTCAATAAGGGTTTTGCCCAGTTTTCTGCAGGCAATAATGGTACCACAGTGTGAATCTCCTGCTCCTGTACTGTCGACAGCTTTTGTTTTGACACTAGGTACTGGATATCCCTTGTGGTTTTCATGGTCAAAGCAATATGCCCCTCGATCACCCATGGTTATGATGACAGAGTTACAGGAAGTTGCATGGATAATTTTAGCGGCTTCTTCAATTGATTGTGTTTGTGAGTAGAGGCGTGCCTCTCTATCATTCAAATGAATGACAGGATGCAATTGCATGATACGTTGCAACTTGTTATGAGTGATATGCTCTATACGTGGTCCTGGCGCAAAATAATAGGTTACCTCTTGATTTTTTTGATCAAAATACTCACGTCGTTCTTCCAAAAAATCGATTATCTCATTTCCGTCGACATCTTCGATTTCGAGACCACAAAAATATATGCTGTCGATATCATCCCAATCGATATTTTTAAACCAACTGCTTCTAAAGCGATACTCGGCACCGTGCTTAGACAAAAATGTTTGGTTGCCATCATTATCCACAACGCAAAAGCAACAACCATTTTCTATATTGGTAATATGCACAAAGGGGCGTATGCCTGCCTCTTTCATTTTTGTTTCTACAGTTTGTCCATATAATCCGGTTCCTACCGGGGAGCCTAAAATATATGGCAGGTTGAATTTATGTATAATATCTGAGACATTATATGCACAGCCACCTAAGGCCTGACGAATGCTTGATATATGTGCGTCTTCTCCTATGGAAGGAAAATGTGGTAGGCTTACGGTCACGTCAAGACACGTAGAACCGATGATAAGAGTTTTCTTCATAGGAGAAGTATATCATAATGCATTTGTTGGTGATAGTGACTTTGCCAGACTTTGTGTCCGTAGAAGGCATATTTTTTTTACTTTGTCTTCATCTTTTTTTCCAGGAGTACTTTCAACACCACTTGCAGTGTCAATCAGTTCAGGTTGCCACTTTTGAATGGTCGTGACAATGTTGTCAGGTGTCATTCCGCCGGCAAGCCATAGTTTTGTTTTTAGTCGTATCGCATCAACTAGTTTTTGTTCTATTTGTGTTCCAGTTCCTCCTAAGGATTCTCCTACTTTTGCATCGACAAGAATACGGGGTTCTCCTCGTAATCGTAATGCATGAATCTCTTCTAAGTCTTCTTCTTTGGTAATAGAAACGACAGGATAGTGCGCTATAGTTTTGTAGAGGTCTGTGGCAAAAAATTGTTGATATGCCTTTTTTCCATGTAATTGAATGCAATCAAGAATTCCATTATGTTGTAATTCGATTGCTGCCTTTGATTCTGGTGAATCGATATCGGTAATGACGCCTATCAATTTTGGAGGCTCGGCAAATGCTTTAAGGGCTTTCCATATTTTAGGAACTATGGTAATTGCAATATTACGGGGACTTTTTTTGCAGAAAATACATCCGATAAATTCTGCACCTGCCATTGCTGCTGTTACGGCATCATCAACATTTGTAATACCACAGATTTTCATGAATGGTGTCATATCTTGTTTTTTTTGTTTTATTCGTAATTTTTGTGCATAGTCGATCCAAAATTGGCTAGTTGCAGTAGTCCGTGAATGTATAAATTCATGAACCAATAATTGTGCATTTTCTGGATGGCGTGCTGCAGCTTCTCCAAGTAACATCCCAGTAAATCCGAGACTGCCAGCAAACTCTGCAGCGAGAGGAGTTCGGATTCCACTTTCAAAAATGACTCTTGCATCACTTCCTATGATTTTTTTTATTTCTTTTAAAAGACCAACAGGTGTTAATAGATCAATGGAAAAATCTTTTAGGTCACGGGCATTTACACCGCAGACTATGTATGTAGATTGAACCTGTTTTATAACAGCCTGTAATTTTTGTAAATCATCAGATAAACGTAATTCTATAAGTGCAGTAATACCTAGCTTTTGACATTCTTTTGCCATGGCGATTAAAGTCTCTGTATCAAGAATACGTGCGATGAGTAGTACGGCATCAGCTCCACAAGCATAGGCTATAGAGACTTCTTCTGGAGCAATTAAGAAATCTTTTCGGAGTACAGCAACAGGTTTTGTTTTATGACTTGTAGTATAGGTATCGACTGCTGAACATACTGCGGTCAAATCATCGAGATTGCCTTTAAAATACGCTTCTTCTGTTAAGACTGAAATAGCTGCCGCTCCTGACTCTGCATATACCTGAGCAGTCTTGCGTGCATCGAGTAATGGTGCAATATCTCCTTTACTTGGTGACGCCCGCTTAATTTCGAGAATAGCTCCTTTTTGTACCATGAATGGTACAATAGGTCTCGTTCGTTTTTCAGGAATTGTGTATCCCAATCCGTATCCGAATTGTGCTATCCGTTTTTTTCGTTCAGAGACAATTTCATTAAGTATGTTAGCACTCATTTGATACCTTTTGAACTTCTTGTAATTTTGCTAATGACTTACCAGAATCGATTGCCTGTAATGCCATCTCGTATCCCTCTTTTAGAGTCCGTGCTTTACCAGAAATGTAAAGTACGGCTCCTGCATTAAGACCTACTGCATAGCGTATTGTATGACGACCTTTTCCATTGAGTACTTCCATGGCAAGTGCTGCGTTATCTTTACCACTTCCACCAGCAAGTTCTTCTTCATCGGCATCTGATATGCCATATTTTGCAGGATCTATGACATACCGATATTCTTTATTATCTTCTGTAATTTGAAATACATCTGTAGGTGCACAAGGAGATATTTCATCAAATCCATCTCTGCTGGCAATTACCATAACACGTTTTGCACCGAGTGATTTTGCTGCTCGTGCATAGTCTTCAAGTAAATCTGCAGAGTATACTCCGAGTACCTCATATTCTGCATTAGCAGGGTTGAGTAATGGTCCGAGAATGTTAAAAATTGTTTTGATACCTAGAGCCTTTCGTATTGGAGCTGCAAAGCGCATTGCAGAGTGATAGATGGGAGCCATAAGAAAACCAAAACCTGTTTGCTTTACGAGTTGGGCTGTTTTTCCTGGTTCAGCATTGATATTGATACCCAGGGATTCAAAGAAGTCTGCAGCTCCTGATTTTGATGAGACCGCTCTGTTACCATGTTTTGCTATAGGTTGTCCGCAACTTGCTGCTACAATTGCTGAGAGTGACGAGATGTTAAAGCTTCCTTTGCAATCTCCACCAGTACCGACAATTTCTGCTAAACCTTTTGATGCAAGAGGTAATTTTGCTTTTTTCTTGAGTAAAACTTTAGCACATCCAATCATCTCACTTGTGGCAGGACCTTTTGCTGCCATTGCAGTAAGAATAGCTGCAGTAACTCGCTCATCAAGTGTTCCATCTGTAAGATTTTCCATAAAGAGTGCTGCTTGATCTTCTGTTAAACTTTTTTTTGTCATGAGCTGATTAAGATACGAAGCTACGGGGAGGTTTTCTCTTCGATAGTTGAGAAAAGCTCTAAAGATGTCATCTCCTTGTTGACTGGCAATAGACTCTGGGTGAAATTGTATACCTTCGATAGGCAGGCTTTTATGTCTGATGCCCATGATGTCGCCATCTTTTGCCCGTGCTGTTATTTCAAAGTCTGATGACAATGTTGATTCATCGATAACGAGCGAATGATATCGTGTAAAAGAACCTGTCTTACCTATGATTCTGAACAAGCCCCGACCATCAAGATTCATTTCTTCTACGATACCATGACGGATGAATTTAGCTTGTACGATAGAAGCTCCAAATGCTTGTCCAATTGCCTGATGTCCTAAGCAGATTCCTAGAATAGGGATTTTGCCAGCAAACGTTTTTATGGCTTCTATAGAAATGCCGGCATCTGTTGGAGTCCCAGGTCCTGGACTGATAACCAGATAATCAGGATTAAGTGCTTTGATGTCTGTAATAGAACATTCTTTTGAGCGTAATACTTCTACCTTGTCTTTAGATAGCCGTTCTAAAGCCTGGACAACATTAAATGTAAACGAATCGTAATTATCAATAACAACTATCATACTTCTCTCCTTTTATTTTGTCTTACTTAGTTTGTTTTTCTAGTACAGAACGTAATGCTCCTAATTTTTCATTTGTTTCTTCCCATTCTCTGTCTGGATCGGAGTCATAGACTATGCCTCCTCCTGATTGTAATGTCCATGTTGAGCCTTGCTTTAAAGCACAGCGGATTGCAATACAAAAGTCTAAATCTCCATTGCTTTGGATATAGCCTACGGCTCCAGCATAAAAACGTCGCATATTCTTTTCTAGGTGAGACAGGATTTGAATGGCGCTGATTTTGGGTGAACCACTGACAGTACCTGCAGGAAAAGCTGAGCGCAATACTTGTATTTGTTTCATTTCTTTTTTTACTTTTCCCTGTACGTCACTGACAATATGCATGACATGGCTGAACATCTCTATGTCCATAAAACGACTTACTTCAACAGAACCACTTTCACAAACTCGTCCTAAGTCATTACGTGCAAGATCAACAAGCATAAGATGTTCTGCTTTTTCTTTTTCATTTGCTAACAGTTCCGCTTTTAGAGTTTCGTCTTCTGCACTGTTTTTACCTCTGCGTCGGGTACCTGCTATTGGTCTGATTGAGGCAACTCCGTCACGAACACGAACTAAACTTTCTGGAGATGAACCGATAAGCTGTTTGTTTCCAAAGTCTATATAGACGAGATATGGTGATGGATTTACAGAGCGTAAACGACGATAAATCTCTAATGCACTGCTGTTGCATTCTAGTTGTAACCGACGAGATGGGACTGCCTGAAAAATATTACCCGCAATTATTTCTTTTTTGAGCGCTTGTACTTTTTCTTTATATTCATGTTCACTTTGTGCTAAATCTGTTAATGTACGTACAGGTTGCTCTGGTTCTGGTGGTTCAAGGTACGTAAAATCCATATCATTGAGACGGCGTTTGAGTTTATCGATAGCTTGCCGTAAGTCAATTTGATGTTCATTATAGTTCAGTGCAAAAATATGTAGTTTTTCGGTAAAGTGATCAAATATGATATAAAGATGACCTGTAATAAACTCACTTTCAGGAATACGCAGTTCATCAGTCTGTGGTGCAAGTAAGATGGTATCACAGCGAGCACAGAACTCGTAACTCAGATAACCAATACCACTGGCAGGAACAGGAATTGAATTTATTATTTTATCTCCTGATTCTGTTGTTATGTAGTCCATGTTGTTTTGTTGAGCAACATATAGTAACGCATCTAGAATATCTGTTTGATGTGCTTTGCTGCTGCCTCGTGAAACTTTTTCTTCAGGGAATGATCTTTGTTCAAATGGAACTCGTCTTCCATCTATTATAAAGGCAATGCCGTCTTCATCTTGTACTGTATGAAAGGCTTCTTCAGCCATCAAGATGGAATACCGTTGCTTTCCCTGTGCAAAACTGGCACTTTCCAAAATTACTTTTGCCCCTAACTTACGTGCTAGAGAAAAGGGGGTATATCTATCACAAGGTGCTGTAAAATATAATGAATCGTTGCGAGCATCCATTTTTTAACCTCTCCGTTTTGTAATGGCGTAGTAATCATAGTGTTACTGCAAAAAGTAACGTTACTGTATACAGTATAACGATTGTAGTGAGTATCTGTCAATAGTAACAATATAAAAAGATACTGGATTATGAAAAGTATTCAGTATATACTATTTACTATGAATCAGGTTGGTGTTCTTCCTTCTCGTCAGGAGCTGCTGCAGTCCTTGGAATTAGTTTGCTCCGTATTACAGTCTGAAAGCTGCATATATCGACCGCGAGATTGTGATGGTAATCCTGGAGGCTTGCTTGATTTTCGTACATGCCAATTACCACTGGTGGTTGTGCCTGATTTACACGCCCGTTGCGATTTTTTTACCCGGATATTAGACTTTATTCCTCCTGTTGATTTTTTGTCAGGGCTTTCAATAAGACAAGCTTTGGAACAGGAAAAAGTGTGTGTGGTTTGTGTCGGAGATGGGTTACATTCAGAAGGGCGGGCAAAAGATCGGTGGAGAAAAGCTTTTGATAATTATCTTGCTAAAGACTTCTGCGGAGCTGCTATGCAGGAAGAAATGACAGAAGGCTTGGCTCTCATGCTTTCTGTCATGCATGTTAAAACACAATGGCCTCGTCTTTTTCATTTTCTTAAAGGTAATCATGAAAATATTACAAATAAGGATACTGGAGGCGATTTTAGTTTTTTCAAATATGCATATGAAGGTGAAATGACAACACAATTTATAGATTCCTATTATGGCAATGATGTTCTTTTACAATATGCAGCATTTGAACATAAACTACCACTTTTTATGGCATATGCTTCCTGTCTAATTAGTCATGCAGAACCTGTAACTGTGTTTTCAGCACAACAAATTATTGACTATCACCATAATCCTGATGTAGTCTATGGACTTACTTGGACTGCTAATGATGATGCACAGGATGGTACTGTTGCTTCAATGCTTTCTTCATTTATACCAGATGTAGTTTGTAATCATCAGCCTTGCTATTTTGCGGGGCATCGTCCTGTTAGTGGAACATATTCCTTACGACAAGACGGATTGTTCATACAGATTCATAATCCTTCAAAACAGAATATTGCACTTGTATATCCGAATCGTGTGTTTAATCCTAATACAGATATTCTTTCAGTGGAGAATTAATACATGGCTGATAAAAAGGCTGAGATGATTGGCAACTATCGAGTTGTTGAAACTGTTGCTGAAGGTGGTATGGGTACCGTATTTAAGGCCGTACACCCATCTCTAAAACGAACTGTTGTTATAAAAAAACTGACTAATAAAGGTTCGGCTGAAAATAGAGAACGCTTTAAGCGTGAAGCTCAACTTTTAATGGATATGCAGAGCCCTTATATAGTACGTCTATTTGATTATTTTACCGAAGGCTCATATCGTTATATTGTTGAAGAATTTGTTGATGGTGCCGCACTTGATACCGTTGTACATAAGCAAAAAGGTTTAGGACCTCAAGTAGCATTGCTTGTTCTGCTTGATGCTTGTTATGCATTAAAATATGCTCATTCTAAAAATATCGTACATCGTGATATAAAGCCTGCAAATATTCTTGTTTCAAGACGGGCTGAAGTAAAGTTAACTGATTTTGGAATAGCCATAAGTGAAGACTCTGAAGCCGCCTATAAAAATGTTACTCAGACTGGCACAATGTTGGGTACCCCTGCCTACATGCCTCCAGAACAGTTTGAAGATAGTAGGAAAGTTGATCAACGTGCTGATATTTATGCATTAGGTGTTACTTTGTATGAGATGATAACAGGTATAAAACCATTTCCTTCAACTTTTTCACCTAAAACATTAACAGCGATTCAAAAAGGGGATTATGTATTACCATCAAAGTTTGATAAAAGCCTTCCTCATATTGTTGATATCTTAATAAAGCGGATGATGCATGCAAAACCTTCAAAGCGCTTTCAAACAGTAGATCCTATTATCAAGATAATAAAAAAATATTTTCGATCATATGATACTCACGCACTGCGTGTGGAACTTGCAAAAATGGTGATTGCACCAAAAGCAATCAAAGTAAAAAAGATTCAGCCAACACATAAGATTTTGATTGAACGTTTGTTAAAGCTTGCTGCAGTTCTTTGGATTATAGGTATAGGAGTTTTTGTTTCTTGGCATAGGGGCGTATTACAGAAAACGCTATTAAAAAAATGGTTTACACCAGTGGATATTTCATTACAAATGCCAGAGGCTCATGTTTTAGGTGATATAGCTCAAATCTATTTTTTTTATGATGATAGAAATATGTACCCTGAGGTAAAACATTCTCGTCGTTTTTTTATTCCTCAAAACGATGAATTTGCTATAAAAACAGTGTATTTACGTCCTGGACGATATCGAATAAAAACAGTTATTGGATCTTTAGTACTGTGGCATACCCTTGATGTAGGCAATGAACCAGTGTCAATGGAACAGAATGTCGAATCTACGATTCGTAGTGCAACACTTCATATCCGTACATATGATGCTCATACCAAACGAGACATTACAGAACAAACTGTATTTACGGTCTATGTAAATAATCGTTGGATTTTGTTGGATAAAGTTGATCCTTCCATTTTTACATCGGGAAGTATTTGGAAAATCCAAGCATCGTGTGCCGGTTATGAAATTGAAGTGTTTTCTCTGTATATTGAGTGGTACCAGGATCAAGTATATATAACAGCAGATTTAATACCATCAAATTAATCGCTCTTTTGCATGGGGCACAGAATCCATTTGCAGGGGAATAAAAGAGTATACATGAATAAAAAAGTTGCCTTATGACCTTTCTGTGAGTATATTTAATACTATGAATACACAGATTGATGATGACAACTCAAGTACAGATTTAGATGAATCTCTTGATGAATTAGCTCAATTAGATGGAGCTGAAAACTCAGCCGATGGTTTAGAAAAAGCTGTTGACACATCTGAGGCAAAGGTATCAGTAGAAGCTGAGACTGTTGTAACAGATGCTGCTCCTGTTGAAGACTCTACAATACCAACAAAAACTATTCATGATACTGCAGCTGAAGAACACTCAATTTTAACAGTTGAACAGACGCTGCCTAATAAATTATTTGTTATTCCTTTACAAGGAAGACCTATTTTTCCGGGAATTTTTACACCCCTGATGATTAATTCTCAGGAAGATACTGCGGTTATCGAAAAAGCATACGCTAATGATGGTTTTATCGGTATCGTAATGTTGAAAAATGAAAGCGACAATCCTAATATAACGGATTTACATGAAGTAGGTACTGTTGCCCGAATTATTAAAAAAATTAATTTGCCTGATGGTGGTGTAAATGTCTTTATTTCTACAATAAAGAGATTCCGTATTATCAAAGCTATAAAACCAACTTCTCCGATGATTACGGCAGTTGAGTATCTTGATGATCAGGAAGACAATACCTTCGAGGTAAAAGCTCTGACACGTGCACTCATTAGTGAGATGAAAGAAGTCTCAGAGAATAATCCACTTTTTTCTGAAGAGATGCGCCTTAATATGGTCAATATTGACCATCCAGGAAAAATTGCCGATTTTATTGCTTCGATACTTAACATCGATAAAGATGAACAACAAAAAGTTCTTGAAATATTGAATGTACGTCAACGTATGGAGCAAGTTCTTGTCTACATCAAAAAAGAGCAGGAGCTCTTACGTGTACAAAAAAAGATACAAAATGAACTTAATGAACGTGTTGAAAAGAACCAACGAGAATATTTCTTACGGGAAGAGTTAAAATCAATACAGGAAGAACTTGGTAGTGATGCCGAGGGCAATGGTACTGATTATCAGAAGTTTAAGGATAAAATTGAAAAACTTCACTTTGAAGGTGAGGTAAAAGAAGCCGTCGAAGACGAGCTTGAAAAATTCCATATTATGGATCCTAATTCTCCAGAATATATTGGCTCACGTAACTTCCTGGAGTTGGTTACCGTTCTTCCATGGAATGAAGAAACCTTTGAGTCATATAATCTTGATGAGGCAAAAAAAGTTCTTGAAAAAGATCATTACGGTCTGGATGATGTTAAAAAACGCATCATGGAGTATCTGTCAGTCCGTAAGCTAAAAAAAGATAACAAAGGATCTATTTTGCTTTTGGTTGGACCGCCAGGAGTTGGTAAGACTAGTGTAGGTCATTCTATTGCACGTGCAATGAACAAACCGTTCTATCGTTTTTCTGTTGGCGGTATGCGTGATGAAGCCGAGATAAAAGGACATAGACGGACTTACATTGGAGCAATGCCTGGTAAAATCATTCAAGGTATCAAGATTACAAAGACAAAGAGTCCTGTATTCATGATTGATGAAATTGATAAGATGGGGTCGAGCTATCAGGGGGATCCTGCCAGTGCTTTGTTGGAAGTGCTTGATCCGGAACAGAATGTTACATTCCGCGACAATTACTTGGATTTGCCATTTGATATTTCAAATGTGTTCTTTATCTTAACGGCAAATACCCTAGACTCTGTTCCAGAACCATTACTTGACCGTGCTGAGATTATTCAGTTGTCAGGTTATATCGATCAGGAAAAACTGGAAATAGCAAAGAAGTATCTTATTCCAAAAAATCTGGAAAAGAATGGTCTTGCTAAGAATCAGGTAAAATATACCAAAGAAGCATTGTCCATGATTGCTGAAGAATATGCTCGTGAAGCTGGTGTGCGTAATTATGAAAAATGCTTGGATAAAATTCATCGAAAGCTGGTTACAAATATGCTTGCAGAGGCGGGTGAAAAAGCTAAGCTTGCTGATAAAGAAGCCCGAGCAAAAGATAAAAAAGCAAAACCAAGTGATCCTCTTGCATTTATTCCAGAGAATATCCAGTTTACGATTGATGCTAAAGACTTGCATACTTATTTAGGTAAACCAGTCTTTGACGAAAGTGAGATAAAAAAAGCATCTGTACCGGGTACTGCCATAGGTCTTGCTTGGACCAGTATGGGTGGTGATACATTGCTCATCGAAAGTATTACGTTCCCAGGAAAAGGCGAGCTGGAGCTTACTGGTCAAATGGGTGATGTTATGAAGGAATCTGCAGAGATTGCAATGAACTGGGTTCGTTCAAAAGTAATTGAAAAAGGTATTAAAACACCAGAATGGTTTGAGCGTAATACCATTCACCTGCATATTCCAGAAGGTGCCACTCCAAAAGACGGTCCATCAGCAGGTATAACAATGGCAACAACGTTTATGTCTTTGTTTACAGGACAGGTAATAAAACCAAATCTTGCAATGACGGGTGAGTTGTCTTTGACAGGTCAAGTACTGCCGATTGGTGGTTTACGCGAAAAAACAGTTGCTGCTCGTCGTAATGGAATAAAAACGATATTGATTCCTAAAGGCAATGTGAGAGATTTGGATGAAATTCCTTCGCACGTAAAGTCGGGAATAAAGTTTATACCTGTCAGCCATGTGGAAGAAGTTATGGAACTTGTATTTCCTAAAACGAAAAAGCGCTAAAGCATTTTAATGTGTTGCAGCCATTGCAGCAAATCTTGATTCCAATGGTTGCAACGCATAAACTCATTATCTTTCATACCAAAACCATGACCGCCAACATCGTAGAGCTTAAAGTAATGTTCTACTCCTGCTTTTTCAAGAGCATCTTGTAATACAAGGCTATTTCGGTAATCAACAGTTTGATCATCTTTAGCAACGATATTAAAAACAGGACAGATATCTGAGGTAATATGCTTTTCCATTGAAAGCTTGCTTTTCAATTTGACAGACTGATTGTAACCAAGAAGACTCCATCGTGACCAGGAATGTGCAATTTCATCATCCATTGATACGACTGGATAAATTGGCATGATAAAGTCAGGTTTTAGACTGACGTTTGTTGTAATGCCAAGCACCTCCAGTTCATTGTCTCTATTCCCGTAAACAGCTCCCATAAGTACCATATGACCACCTGCAGAGTAGCCGATAGCCCCCACTTTGTTTGGGTTGATATGATAGTCGGTAGCATGTTCCCGTACAAACTGTATGGCACGTTGAAAATCCTGTAACATGGCTGGATAATGATATCCTTCTCTACTGACGCGATATTTCAAAATACAGGCAGTTACTCCTATTGATTGAAACCAACGAGCAGTTGTTACACCTTCGCCTTTCATATCCAAATGATGGTAGCTGCCACCTGGACAAATGATAACAGCGGTATCAGTTTTGATGGATTCCTCAGGAATATACAGATGCAACTGTGTATTTTGATACTTCATACCAGTAACACCCTTCCATAAAGCAATTTTCTGCACATCTGATTTGCCATGGGCAAAAAGTATCTGCGACACAAAGATACAGATACAAATACAGAGTATATAAAAACGAGGACGGTGAGTGGTAGCAAAAAAAATCATTTAATTGATGTACTCCGAAATGATATCACTAGTTGGTTGGAGATATGTTGGTCCAAATAAGTTTAAGTGGTTGAGTATTTGATAGAGATTATATAAATCTTTTCGTTCATGATACTCTGCAGAAATTGGGTTAATCTCTGCATATGCTTGGTAAAACTCGTCTGGAAAGCGACCAAAGAGTTCTGTCATAGCTAAATCTATTTCAAAAAAACCACAGTAACTGGCTGGATCGACAAGCCATGCGTGACCATCAGGACCGGTAACGACATTACCTGACCAGAGATCACCATGCAGAAGGGATGGAAAATCTGGTTCTACAAGAAAATGATCAAGATTGTCCAATAGTTTTTGGAACTTTGCACGTAAAGCGTCGTCAAAATAATGGTCGGCTTTTTTTATCTGCGGAAGCAATCTACAGTCTCTAAAAAAGTTAATCCAAGTAGCATGAGGTGTATTATCCTGAGGGGTGGCGCCTATAAAATTTGCAGCATCAAATCCAAACTGTCCATCAGGTACCAAGTGTTTTGTATCAGCTTTATGGAGTTCTGCTAACTCATGACCAAAGGTTGTCCAATAGTCTTTTGCCTGTTTTGCAGATGAAATAAACTCTTCTAATAAAAAAGAATACCCGACTTCTTCACCTTTATCACTACCATAACAGAATACCTCAGGAATACCGATGGTATTAGTTTGTTTTAATGCGGTCAGCGCTGAAGACTCTGCAACAAAAAATGCTTTATTTTCAAAAGCATTTGCCTTCATAAAAGCTGTTTTTCCATTATTTAAAATGAGCTGGTAGGCTTTATTGATATCCCCACCAGTAACTCTATTAGTCGTTAAAATCGAAATATTTTTTCCAAAAACACCAACAAAAGCTTTTGCAAGTGAATCATACTCTTTAAATTGTATATCTGGCATGCCAAGAGTATACCATGCGGGTATGATTCATTGCAATTCTCATTATAGTGCGGTAAGTTCTTCTTGCGCGGTTTTATCTCCTTTTGCAGCTGCTAATGACAACCATTTTTTTGCTTCTTCGAGGTTCTTTTTTACTCCTTTGCCATCGCGATATAACTGTCCTAGTTTTAATTGGCAGGGAACATATCCTTTTTCTGCACCTTTTTGATAATAAGAAAAAGCATTCTTATCGCTTTTTTTTACACCGAGACCTTCCTCATGGAGATGAGCGATACAATAATAAGCAGGTACACCCCCAGCTTTTTCTGATTGTTTGTAATAGTTCAATGCCTCTTTATAATCCTGTCTTACAGACAGTCCGTTTTCATATAATACGCCAATATTCAGCATGGCATAACAATCGCCCTGTTTTACTGCTTTTTCAAATAACTGCAATGCTTTAGAATAATCTTGCTCAACGCCCCTTCCGTCGAGATACAGACAGCCAAGATTATTCAATGCTTTTGTCAGCCCCTGGTCGGCGGCAAGTTGATACCATTTTGCAGCTTCTACATAATCTTGTTCTATCCCTTTTCCATTGGCATAGCAACGTCCAAGCGAATATTGAAAATTAGGATTTCCTTTTTCTGCTAATTGGCGAATAGATGTAATGTCAGTTTCATTATCATGTGAAGTGACAGAAGATTCTGGCATCTTATTTTTAATTGGCAGCGTATCTTTTTTATCTGCGTCTTCGTATGCTTTCTTTAAATCCTGAGATGTTATTTCAAAATGAGTTTTGCCATTTTCAGGGTCTGTTACTTCCTGATCCCATCTAAAATTAAAATCAATGGCAGAAATCAAAGTGATTGGTAATAATACGCATACAACACTACATATACTTTTTCTTAACATTTTCCGGACCTCTATAAAAAAGTATATCATCGGTGTAGTACTTTCACAATGTTTTACTTATAGTATCTTGCTTGGTACACAGGACATATGATTCCTCATTTTCTAGATGACAGGTCAGTTGAGTTGTTTTATAATATAAGGGTTCTAATCAAAGAGAGCTATCAGTCAGTTACATGCAACAATGATATTTGGAGTCAGGAGGTAACTGGAATGAGAAAGGAACATGATTTTCTTGGGGAGCTTGAGGTACCAGATAACGTCTATTATGGCGTACAGACTATGCGCGCTATTGAAAATTTTAGTATTACAGGCAGAAAACTTGATGAAGATTTTATCAAGGCGTTAGCAATGGTAAAAAAGGCTGCAGCCCAGGCAAATATGGAAACGGGACGATTGGATAAGAAAATTGGTAATGCACTTGTCCAGGCTGCAGAAGAGATTATAGACGGTGAGCACATTGATCAATTCCCAGTTGATCCTATTCAGGGAGGTGCTGGGACTTCTATCAATATGAATATGAATGAGGTTCTGAGCAATCGTGCTCTTGAAATATTGGGAGAGGATAAAGGGCGTTACGATATTATTTCCCCAAATAATCATGCCAATATGGCACAATCTACCAATGATGCTCTCCCAACTGCCATAAAAGTTTGTCTTACCCATAAGAGCCACAAAGTTACCAAATCGCTGGATTATTTAGCAACAGCTCTCGAAAAAAAAGCTGAGGAATACAAGGATGTTTTAAAAATGGGACGTACCCATCTTCAGGATGCGGTACCTATTACCCTTGGCCAGGAAATGGGATCTTATGCTTCTGCAATTAGACGTAGCATAAAACGTGTAGAGTGGGCCATCGACAGTATCCGTCTTATTAATATGGGAGGTACTGCTGTTGGAACAGGACTTAATGCAGAGCCTGCTTATATCAAGGCTGTTGCTCGAAAACTGCGTGAAATCACTGGTGAAAATTTTGAGACTTCGACCAACATCATTGATGCTACTAATAATACAGATGGTTTTGTAGATGTATCTTCTGCATTAAAAAATACTGCACTGGTACTCATTAAGATGGCTAATGATTTTCGTCTTATGGCTTCTGGTCCTCGTTGTGGTTTGGGCGAAATCAATTTACCAAAACGTCAGCCTGGTTCTTCAATTATGCCGGGAAAAGTAAATCCTGTCATTGCAGAAGTATTGGATCAGGCTTGTTATCAAGTTATTGGTAATGATCTGGCCGTTACATTAGGCGTAGAAAATGGTCAGCTGGAGCTTAACGTCATGGAACCAATCATGGCATATAATCTTTTTAGTTCCATGAACTATATTGCAGCAGGCACCCGAACCTTTGTAGATAAGTTGCTTGATGGTATGGAAGCCAATCGCGAGCAGTGTCAGAAATGGGTTGACAACAGTGTAGGTGTGGTAACAGCATTGCTACCTCATATTGGTTATGAACAGTCTGCCATGTTGGCAAAAGAAGCGTATAACACAGGTCGTCCTATCCGTGATATTATTTTAGAGAAGGGAATTCTTTCCAAAGAACAGTTGGAGCACATTATGTCGCCTGCGCAGATGACTCACCCAGGAATTACTAACTAAAATATCTTTTAAAAAAACTGGCCAGGTACTGTAAAACGTACCTGACCAGTCTTAGTAACTTAGTTTAGTATATTAAAAGTTGGACTTTGTTAAAACTGAAACTCCAGTATCAACATTTTTGTTAACAATAGTCTGTCCCTTAAGAACAGTAACAGCTGCTTTGATTCCCTCATATCCCATAACATCAGGATTTTGTGCCATAGTGCAGAGCAGGTATCCGTCTTTAATAAGCTGCTGAATCATATCAGATTTATCAAAACCAACACCAACTACAGAAGAAGCACTTTCATGGATTGCATTACCCACACCTACAGTTGATCCTTCATTTGCCCCAAACAAGCCTACAACACCCTGAGTGATGAAGTTTGCAGCAGCATCTTTTGAACGTGATGCATCTCCATCGCAGTACTGTGTTTCTAAGATTGTGAAAGCTGTTCCTTCAAAAGCGCTCTTGAATCCGTTTTCACGAGCAACAGTAGAAGCTGTTGCTGCGTTAACACTGATTACTCCAATTGATCCACTGGTAATGCCCTGTTCCTTGAATTTGTTGAGCATGGCCTGTCCTGCTGTCTTTCCGGCTGCCTTGTTATCAGTTGCAAGAGTAGCTTCGCCAGGATAGTTTGCTGCAGAGTCAACATAGATAATCTTAACACCTGCAGCGGTTGCTTCTTTTAATGCTGCGGTAACGGCATCTGGTCCGTTTGCAGCAAGAAGAATTGCATCTGCCCCTTGTGCCACAGCATTGTTAATACATTCAATCTGCTGTGCATCATCTTTTGCAGATGGTGCGTTCCATTTGTATTCAATATTTCCGATTTCAGCGACAGCTTTTTTTGCACCTTTGTCAACATTTGCCCAATGCTGATCCATTTGATCCATTGTGATCAATTGAATCTTTAATTTTCCGTCTTTTTCTTTTGAACCACCAGCAAACGCAACAGTTCCAACAAGAGCTGCAGCAGCTACAGCCATAAATACCTTTTTCATAGATAATCCTCCTTTCTATGATATGTTTTTACTATTTTCAGCTGAGTTTTATTTCAGCTTTTTTTACTTAACTTAATTTTCTTGCCGCTTCGCACAACAACGTCAAGCAATACTGATACAACAACGATGATACCGATAACAATGTTTCTTATGGCAACTGGAGCTCCTGCAAACTGTAAGCCATTTTGCAAAACACCCCATATTGCAGCACCGATAACCGTACCTAATAAAATACCTTGACCGCCAAGTGTTGAAACACCACCAATAACAGATGCTGCAACGGCATATAATTCATAGCCATTTCCAGCATCCATGGCCCCCATTCCTGCAGAAGCACATTGAATAAGACCTACAACACAAGAGCAGAATGAAGCAACAATGTAAGCTTTGATAGTTGTTTTTAAGATATTTACACCAGACAACTTTGCAGCCTCGGCATTTGAACCAATTGCATAAATATGACGACCAGAACGGGTTCGTGAAAGAATAAAGTTAAAAAAGACCCACAAAATGATTGCCATCCAAACTGTTGAATACAGACCTAACAACTTGTCATAGTAAAAGAAGTTCCTAAAACCTTCTGCAGCTTTTCCAATGCTATCTGTGTTGTAATTTCCGTTCGCAATTTGAGCGATACCTCGTGCAATGGTCATGGTTCCTAGGGTACCGATAAAAGGTGGTAGTTTACAACCTGCAACAAGAAGTCCATTGATAAGTCCCACTAAAAGGCAGCAAACAAGTGTAATAAAAACTGCAAGCCAAGAATTCATACCTTTTGTCATTAATGTAGCGCTGATCATAGTTGACATACCAACTACAGAACCGATGGAAAGATCAATATTACCGGTGATCAATACATAACTTTGACCAATACCAATGAGCAATATTGGGGCAATTTGCCGCAATAGATTGTTCATATTACGACCAGAAAAGAATGTTGGATTTAATATACCAAAAACAACGCAAAGTACAATTAATCCAACGGTTACGGTAAGTACCTGCCCCATACCTCGTACAGCAAGAGCCTTTTTAATTGATGATTGTAATTTCGTTTTCATTTTCATCCTACCTTTTTTTCAAATCTTGTAGCTAGTTTAAGAATTGCTTCTTGGCTTGCTTCTTCACGTTTTAATTCACCAGTAATATGGCCATCGCACATTACCAGAATTCTGTCTGACATTCCTAAAATCTCAGGTAATTCAGAAGAAACATATACAACACCTATACCTTTTTCTTTTAATTGGTTCATCAGTTGGTAGATTTCGACTTTTGCACCAACATCAATACCTCGAGTTGGCTCATCAAAAATAACAACATTACTTTTTCGTGAAAGCCATTTTGCTACAACAACTTTTTGCTGATTACCTCCAGAAAGCGATGCCGCATTAACTTCTGCGTTTGGAAGCTTTATACTGAAGTTATCAACTGCCTGTTGTACTAGTTTTTTTTCTGCTTTTGTATTTACGATACCAAACTTGTCTGCTAAAAAGTCTAGATTAGGTAATGCAATATTCTCTCTGACGGGTAGTTTTGTACATAATCCATCTTTTCTGCGATCTTCTGGTGCAAGGACGATACCACATTTAATTGCATCGCTAGGACAATTGATTTGTACTTCTTTGCCGTTTAAATAAATCTGTCCGCACTCCTTTTTATCAACTCCAAAAATCGCGCGCGTTGTTTCTGTACGCCCGGCTCCCATAAGACCTGCAATGCCTAAAATTTCTCCTTTACGTACAGTAAACGAAACATTCTTTACCTGATTGCCAGCACAGAGATTTCGTACTTCCATAATAACATCTGTTGGTTGTGCTGGTATGTGAGGAAACTTTTCCTGAATTTCTCGACCAACCATATGGGCAATAATTTGATCCATGGTAAAATCACTAAAGTGACCACTTGTTATAAACTGACCATCGCGCATGATTGTTACTCGATCAACAATATGTTTTAATTCCTCAAGGCGATGTGAAATATATACGATGCCAACACCTTTTTGTTTGAGACTCTTGATAATTCTAAATAGTTCTTCAATTTCCTTTTCTGTAAGGGCACTCGTTGGTTCATCCATGATAAGGATTTTTGCATCTATAGAAAGGGCTTTTGCAATTTCTACCATTTGTTGTTTTGAAACTGCCAAATCTCCGACCAGTGTTTCTGGATCAAGCTCAATACTCAAAGATTCAAGTACTTTTTTTGCTTGTTCATTCATCAAGCGATTATCCAACACACCTCTGCGGTTTATTATTTCTCTGCCAAGAAAAATATTTTCGGCAACTGTTAAATGTTGGCACATATTTAACTCTTGATGAATTATTGCTACACCATACTGACGGGCAACGGTAGGAGTTACCGTCTCCAGTTCGTCACCAAAAATAGTTATCGAACCCGAATCGCGCTGATATACTCCTGAAAGTATTTTAACAAGTGTTGATTTTCCAGCACCGTTTTCACCCAACAGAGCCATAACTTCACCAGATTGCAGTTCAAAACGTACATTGTCTAAAGCTTTTACGCCAGGAAATGTTTTTGAAATATGTTCCATTTTTACGATGGTGTCTGCCATGGTACTTTTTATGCTCCCCCTTTTTATTATCCCGCTTGTTTTGATAAGCTGAACTTTTTTTCTAGATAATAAAAGTCTAAGGCCGAAATTCCATTCTGCAAAGTGAGAAGTTTTTTTGATTTTAGGGGAAAGTTTTACGATTTTACTTTAATACAAGGCCGTATTTACTTGCTTTTTCAAATTCATCACCATTGAATACATCTAAAATACTATGGTTTTGCATGATGACAAGACGAGATGCTACCTGTAACGAATCAGAAAGTGAGATAGCAAGTATTACTACAGCAATCCCTTGCTTTTGGAGTAGGGAAATATATTCAAGAATCTTAACTCGCTGATACATATCCATCCGATAAAATGGTTGTACTAAAAAAACAGCTTTTGGTTTTTCTAATAATATTCTCTGGTAGAGTAATTGAATCAGTTCATCGGCGGTAAGCCGATATAGGTCTGGAGCATCGATAACCTCTCCGCAGATATGTCGATATTCAGTTGCAATGGCTTTTCGGTACTTTTTTTTACGCCAAAAATTGGAATAGGATGAATTCCATTTTTTTAGAAGTAGATTATCGACATAACTCATACTATAACACAATGAGGTAACAGATGCATTTAGAGGTAAAAAAGACCATGATGAACGATTTTTATATGCATCTTCACCATATATTTTTATAGAATACTCAGTGTTTTCTGAAGAAAAAAGTGTAGACTTTATAACAGGAATGACTTTATTATCTAAGTCTAATACTACAACACATTCACCTTTATTGACATCTATGGTTGTACCATACGTATTGTTTATTTTTACGACAGTTTCTGGTGTCCGGAACAAACGCATTTTTGGTAGACCAATCATCGATTTTATTGCATCTTGACAGACAATAGACATCATTTCCTCGGTAACATCAGTACAGTTTTTTTCTAGGACGATAGTACCATATGACATGATGGCAAGTCGGGTACAGTATAATAGTATTTCTTGATGATGGTTACAAAGATATAAAAATGATACTGAACTTTCTTTGGCAATTTTTTTTATAAGTACGTGTAATTGTGCGACTTCTTTAGGTGCCAAAAATGAAGATGGATCTCGTAAGATAATAACTTTTACCCCGAGTGTTACTGCTTTTATGATTTCAACTTCACACCGTTCAAGTTTTGATAGGGTAGAGGGATATTCATTTCCATTAAAAACAAGACCATATTGGGAAAAAATATGTTGTATCTGTGTTTTTTGCTTTAATCGTTTTACAAATAATGGGCAATGACTCTTTATAAAAAAGAAATTATCAGAAATATTGAGGGCAGGTATCAGTTTGCTTGAGGAATCAACAAGTACTATTTTATTAGGTTCATGATTACAAAAGATGGAATTAGATACTTCTTTTCCACGATAGTAAATACTACCACGATCAAGAATATGGTTCTTCATGATGAGAGATATAAGTGTCTCAAGCCCCTGATTATCTAAGGTTATAAGACCGAGAATATCACCAGAGAAAATAGAGAGATTGAGTTCCTGTAATGGCGAATTACCATTACCAGTAAAGCATACATGACGTAAAACTAAGTTTTCAACACGCATACTCTTTACTATCCGTTATCTAATAAATTTGCATTAGGAAACCGTGGAAGACATATTTCAACGGTTGTACCGATTTGTGGTAAACTGTAATAGGTCAATCCATATTTAGCACCATACAGCAGTTGCAGACGCTCATTTACATTTATTATGGCAATTCCCCCATATTTTTTTTCTTTTTTTACTGTTGCTGGATTTCCCAGATTACGGTTGATTTCTAAAAGGGTTGATTCTGACATTCCTTGTCCGTCATCTTCAATCTTAATGTAGAAATTATCTTCTGAGATGGTGGCATCTATTTTAATTCTTCCACCCTGCAACTTACTTTCCAATCCATGAATAACTGCATTTTCCACTATAGGTTGTAAAATAAGCTTTGGCATACGATAAAAACGTAACTCTCCATCGAGTGGTACTGTTATTTCTAATTTTATTCGACCACCAAAACGAAACTGCTGGATTTTAAAATAATCCTGAACGTTATGTATCTCGTCTGCTAGTGTTACCAGTGAGGATGTTTTGCTGATGGTATATCTAAAGTAATTAGCCAATGTTTCACACATATCAGCAACGCCATGTAAACCTCCAATTAAGGCTTCAGAACGAATTGCTTCTAGTGTATTGTACAAAAAATGAGGATTAATTTGATTTTGTAGTGCAAGATACTGTGACTGTCGTCTGTTCTCTTCAAATAGAATCTGCTCACTCTTTTTTTTCTGTAGTGTCAGGAGCCGATAAAATCCTTTTGAATATGGCATGTGTATTCTGTTTAATATTTCCTCATCATTACCATTTAGATAAAATCGTATCAGTTGTTCTGTTTTGTGATATGTATAAAGCAATGCCACTAGTACTGCGATCAGGCAAATCTGGATGATGAAAAAAACACCAAATAGGACATGATGAAAAATGGATAGTGTTATATTTCTTGTACAAAGAACAAAACTATAGCTGAGACAGTGTACGAGTAGGGAAAGTGAAACTATGACAAATAAAAGAGGAATAAGATCTCCCAATATATGATGTTTAACTGTAGAATTGTCTGAATTCATTTGGTGTTATTCCTGTAACCTTCTTAAATATTTTTCCAAAATATTTTATGTCTGAATATCCTACGGAAGAAGCTATTTTTGCAATTGTTTCATTGGAGTTTTGTAAAAGATCTTTTGCCTGTTTTATTCTTACTTCGGTAAGTGCTTCTAAAAAACCAACATTTGTTTCTTTTTTATACAAGGTTGAAAAATATGTTGGTGTGAGACCGACGATTTCTGCAACTTTTTCTAGTGAAATATCGTAGTCACTGTAATGCTCATGCATATAGGAATCTGCAATACGTACAGGACGTACGGTATCTTTTTTTATTGCATCAAAGAATGATTCAAAGAGTTCTCTCAGAAGCTGCTTAAAACGACTTTCAAGCTCTTCGGATGAATATGCCAAACGTAATGCTGTTACTAATTTTGTATTAAACCATTCGAGTCCTTTTTGCCCCCTGGTTTCTATCTGGAGTGAAATAATTTTTGCTGCCTGAATAAATAAAGCCTCTTTTTGTTCAGCAGGAACCTTGTTATATCTTTTAAGAAAACTGTCGATTGCTTTTTCGGCAATGCCTATATCCATACTATCTAGAATTTTCTGACAATGTTTTGACCATTTTTCAAAGTTTTCTTCTGGAGGTGTTATTAATTCCGCATTACTCTCTATCTTTAGAAGACGGCTTGTGGTATGTATACGTCTATAGGGAAGGGTATACAGTAATTTTTTGTATAGGACTGAAAGCTTTTCATCGGTATACTCGCTTTCAATAAACGTAAAAATCAATTGGGGAAACAGCGAATTAATTTGAGTAAAATCAAAATAGATTTGATTAAGTTGATTTTTTAGTGCTTCGGTACTATCTGATGAAGACTCGTTTTGTAACAGTAAAAAAATGACAATATCTTCTTTTAGATATACAAAAAAGTGAAGATGATGCCGTTTTAGGATATGCATAATCTTTTCATGTATAAGTTTGTAGAGCTCATTTGAAAGGCTGTTTTCTGTTGAATCGATTTTTACGAGACAGAGGGTATACGGTGAAGATACAAGAGTTTGATTAGTTTCGTTGCCAAGTAAGAGATTAGCAAACAATGTATTTTTCTTTTGCTCTTCACTTTCTTGAATAATTTGCATCTCTTCTGCACGATTTTTCTTTTGTTTACTTAGTTTTTCTAATGCATTACAGAGTTCTGCTTTATTTACGGGTTTTAGAAGGTAGTTTTTTACATTATAGGCAATTGCTTTTTTTGCATAATCAAACTGACTAAATCCACTTAAAATGATGAATTCAGTATTTGGTAATGTCTCATAGACTTTTGCTATAAGTGACAGCCCGTCAATTCCTGGCATTTTTATATCCGTTATAACAATGTCTGGCTTTTTCTGCGTGATAAGATCAAGGCCGGCAATGCCGTTTTGTGCATTGCCGACATATTCAAAGTCTAGTTCTTCCCAAGGAATTAATGCTTCTAGAAGTTTTACGATATGTATTTCATCGTCAAGAATGGCTAGTGTCATTTTATTATTACTCATCTTTTTAGCTTATTATTTAGTTAAAACTGTATAATCGATGTTTATCCCTAAATAATAGTACGATGAGAATTTGACAAAGTCAATCTTGACTTTTGCTACTTACAAAATACCCTCGTAAACCAGAAGATCTTTACTGTCTATAGTGACAATGCGTCCTGCTTCAAGAGCCTTTTCTGCGTTGCCAATTTCTGAAATCCATACAAGATTAGGATTGGCGAGTGTTATCAAATCAGCTGGAATTTCATTCTTTCCAGTAATAATAACACCATCAACGACTCTAAGAATTGGAATCCAGCTTTCATCAACATATGGACATAAAAGAATTTCACCTTTTTTGTTACGAATCGATGAAATAAAATCTTCCGGACTATTTGCTTTGACAATGCGCCCTGTTTTTTTGGTTATATCTTCTGGATGTCCGCTACTTCGCCCACGGGCGAGAATATTACCCATAATAAGGACACGGATAGTATTAACTGGAATTGGACTGTGCAGAGGAATACCTGCACACAAAATGACTTTATCTCCAAAACTGCCAAGACCTGCGTCCATCATTGTTTTTACCGCATTCTGTATCATGTCTTCACTGTCATCTGCAGTTGTTGTCATGCATAATGGAATGATGCCCCAGTTTAAGAGAAGTTTTCTCTGCATGTCTTCTTTAGGTGTTACTGCAATGATTGACTGAGTCGGACGGAATGTACTGATCATTGCTGCTGTATGTCCGCTCAGGGTTGGTACGAGAATTGCACTTGCTTTTATGCTTTTGGCAGTCATGTATGTCATTTCTGCCATTGTCTGACCAACTGTTGGAGTCTCATTTTTAGGAACATCCAGCTGCATTTTTGTCTGGTACTCTTCGCTTTCTTCTACAGTACGGGCTATACGAGCCATTGTTTCTACAGCTTCAGCTGGATAGCTTCCATTTGCAGTTTCACCAGAAAGCATGACAGCATCGGTACCATCAAAGATAGCATTAGCAACGTCGGTAAGCTCGGCACGAGTCGGACGAGGGTTTACAATCATGGAGTCGAGCATTTGTGTTGCAGTGATGACAGGCTTGCCCATTTTTCGACAAACACTGATGATGTGTTTTTGTGCAAGAGGAATACGCTCTGTATCAAGCTGTACGCCAAGATCACCACGGGCAACCATAATTCCGTCAGCCGCATCTGCAATCTCTTGGATATTGTTTAAGCCTTCTTCATTTTCAATCTTGGCAATAACCTTCATGTCAGAATTAAGACTTGCCAGATATCGTTTTATTTCATGAACTTCAGAAGCAAAACTGACAAAACTGGCGGCTACAAAATCACAGCCCATTTCTGCAGCAAAAGCAATGTCAGATTTATCTTGCTCACTCATAATAGGAAGTTTTGCATGCATACCAATGAGGTTTACATTTTTTTTGCTTCCGATGCTTGCGGCATTGGCGGCGATAGCAGTTACGGAATCAGCTTCAACCTTTTGGATATCAAGCTCTAAAAGTCCGTCTGCAATAAGGACTTTCAGTTTTTTGTCAGGTGTCTCAGACAGTGTTTCTGTCGTACGTGTTATAAAGTTTTTCCAGTTTAACGAAATGACAGCTGGTGAATTTTCTGTAGGTGGGGTAGTATATGATCCGTCTGTCTTAAGGATTACGGTATCGCCCTTTTTTATTGCAACTGTTTTGCCGTCAGCTGTATCGCCTGTTCTTATTTCTGGACCTTTTGTATCCATCATGAGGGCAACAGGAATTTTCATCTCTTTAGAGAGTTTGCGTACACGATTCATCTGGCTTTTATGATAATCGTGTGTACCGTGTGAAAAGTTAAACCGGGCAATATTCATACCATTACGAATAATTGCAGCTAAAGTTTCTTCATTCTCCGTAGTCGGTCCCATTGAACAGACTATTTTGGTTTTTAGTGGTATCATTCTGTAAACTCCTAATGTATCACTATCTTTTTAATAGAGCAGCAAATGGATTATAACCGTCATCATCGTCATTATGATCAGCCATATACTTTGCTGCAGACAAGTCTTGTTCCTGAGATGAAGTAGGAGTAAGAGCAATACGTTTTTCGGAACGATTTACCTCTTTTATAATAACTGACATTTTTGTTCCTGTCTTGAACAATTTTGCCAAATTAGTATTACGATCAATATCTGTCATTTCAGATATGTGTACCAATCCGTCTAGGCCTGGCTCAAGCTGCACAAATAAACCGAATTGTGCAATACGAATAATAGTACCTTCGTATTTTTTGCCTACGATATATTTTTCCTGTACGGTATCCCATGGATCTGCAATCAGTGCTTTGAGACTGACCGATACCCGCTCATGAGCCCAGTCAGCATTAATAATCTTAACAGTTAGTTCCTGACCGACAGACAGTTCTTTTTCAATGTCGGTAACACGAGTACGTGAAATTTCTGATATAGGGAGCAATGCCTGAAAACCTTGAATAGATACAAATGCACCAAAAGTTTGGAGTGAAATTACTGTAGCCTTTACAGTCATTCCGACTTTGAGTGAATTTTCGAGTTTACCAACTTCCTTTTTATGTTCAATCTCGAGTATTGCTCTGTTTGAAACGAGGAGATTTTTACCATCTTCTTTGTACTCTTGAATAAGGAATGTAAGATGCTTGCCAACAAATTCAGAAGGCTCGCCTTTATTACGTCCTCCCATCTGTGAATAGGGGCAAAATGCTCTGCTACTGCCGATTTTTACTTCAAAACCGCCTTTTATTTCTTTTTCTACATGACCTTCAACTGGAATAGCATTTTTCCATGCATTTTCAAGCATTGATTTGTCTGCTTTTTCTCCAGCAATTTTTGTCGTAAAACGCATTTCACCATCGATTTCACCGACAAAAAAAGCCTTGATTACATCACCTTCTTTTACAGAAAGGGTACCATCTTCTTTTTTTAATTCTGTGGCGTCAAGGACACCTTCGCTTTTAAGATTAAGATTTAGGAATATTGTATCGCCAGAAATGGCTACGATGGCAGCTTCTATTTGCTGTCCGATTTCAAATGCATGCTTCATAGTACGTACCTCTTTATTATTAGTAGTACTGTACTATGAATGGCTATTTTTTACAATTGTTTAACAGTAACTAATTAATTCCAGGTTTGTACTATGCTGCGAAGTTCATCTAACATAGTAAGTATTTCTGGACGTTTTTTTTCATTATAAAACATCGCTTTAGTACGAAGTTTTTCAAGAAATGGTACGAGAGGAGTCAGTTTTTCAAAAGGAATCTTATCTTCTTCGTATTCTAGAAGTACACTACCGGTAGTCGGATTGTGTTGTACGTTTGTTATTGCAGGCGATGTTTCTAAAATCTCCCGTGCTGCATTTGTTATCTCTATATCTTTAAAAATAGGAGCTCGTAATCGTATACGTCCTGGAAAAAAACTTGTAATCATTATTGATCCTCTATTTCAGTAACAAACTCTGGTAATACCGGTTGCATGGCGCTGAGGCTGATACCGATGGTGAGTGAGTTATGGAGTAAAGCGGCAAGTGATGGCGAAATAAAACCGAATATACCACCTGCCAGCAATGCTGAATTTGCTCCAATAATCAATGCATTGTTTCTGTTAATGCGGTCAAGTAATCCCATACCTAGTTGACGGATAGCAACTATACCTGCAAGTCCATCTTTTGATAAAACAATATCAGCTGTATCACCAGCAATTGAAGAACACCCGTCGATTGCAATACCCAGTGTTGCTGCGGAAAGAGCAGGTGCATCATTGATACCATCTCCGATCATGATGACTTTGTTACCGGCTTTGCGCTCTGCTTCAACAAACGAGACTTTATCTTCTGGTAAAGCCTGTGCATGCCATGCATCAACTCCTGTTTCAGTAGCTATCTTTTTTGCAGCTCCCTCGGTATCACCAGTAATCATCATACATTTTTTGATACCAAGCCGCTTTAATGTAGCAATTGCTTCTTTTGCATCTTTTCTGACGGGATCACCTATGGCAAGAATACCAGCAAGCTTACCATCTATTGCTAGGTATAATAGAGAACTGCCAGAGTCTTGTAAAGATGAGTGAATGTTTTCAATTTCGTTTGTAAATGGAATTCCTTCATCCTCGAAGATAAAATGTTTGCTACCTATACGTAATTTTTTGCCATCTAATGTTGATGCGATACCATGTGCAACTATATATTCAACTTTTGCATGGTTTTCGGGGTGTCTGAGATGCTGTTCCTCTGCTGCTTGTACAACAGCGCGTCCAAGCGGGTGGGGAAAGTGTTCTTCCAGACATGCTGCCATGATGAGTATATCTTCTTTTGTATACCCTTTCATAGGATAGATATCAGTTAAGGTTGGAGTAGCATAGGTAAGGGTACCTGTTTTATCAAAAATGATGGTTTGTGCTTGAGCTGCCTCTTCAAGATATTTACCGCCTTTGACAGAGATGCCCCATGTTGCAGCTTCTTTCATGGCCGAAAGAACTGCAATTGGAGCTGCTAATTTCATGGCACAAGAATAATCAACCATAAGTGTTGATATAGTTTTGGTTACATTGCGGGTTATAAGCCAAGTGATGAGTGTCAACAAAAAGTTAAACGGCACAATTTGCTCTGCTAGTTTTTCTGAGCGCCTTTGTACTGTTGCTTTGAGGCTCTGTGACTGATCAATGAGAGATATGATATTGTGTACCTTTGTATCTTTTCCAGTAGAAATGACAGTGAGAACAATTTCGCCTTCTTCTAATATGGTACCTGCAAAGACGGTACTGCCTTCTGATTTTTCAACTGGTAACGATTCTCCTGTAATGCTGGCCTGATTTGCCATACCAGTACCTCTGATAACCGTTCCATCAGCAGGGATTTGGCTGCCTGCACGTACGATAACGGTATCTCCCTTTTTCAAAGTAGAGGCTGGAACTGTTTTTTCTTCGTCATTAACGAGGATATGGACACTTTCATTTGAAATGAGCAGTGTTTGGGCAAGATTATTGTAGGAACGCTTGCGAGTGATACCTTCGATTTGTTCTCCCATCTCAAGAAGCAGCGATACAGAACTTGCCGTTGCCGTGTTACCTGATAACACCGCAACGCTTAGGGCTGTTGCATCGAGCAAATCGGTGCTAAAGATGGTTCCTTTCATGAGCGCTAATAAAGCTCGTCCGACACGCGGTATAATATGCGAATATAAAATAATATTACGTATGGGTAAGGGAAGCAATCGTCGTAATAACACATTAAAGGCTGTCTCAAATAGAATGCCAAATGTACTGTCTGTTTCAGGAACGATGGCAACTGCATCAAGAAGATTTTGGTCGTTAAGATACTTATCTGTTAAGGCAGCAAATAAATTGAGAATCTCTTTTTCGGAGATTATACTGCTATCATAATATACTAAAAAAGATCCGACGAGCGGATTTACTTGGATATCATTGATGCCTTCTTGGACAGCAATAAGACTTTGGGCAAGAATTGCCTGTCGTGAAGATAATACATTACTATTATATCCCAGTCTAAGTCGACCTGGTAATGAGTGCTTGATAAAAACTTTCAAAGGAGTTACCTGTAAGTAAAATTATTAAAGGTAGGAAATATGGAAAACCCACCTTGTACTATACTGAGACAAGGTGGCTGCCATATATAAACAAGACGTAATCAGAGATGTTCTTTATTTCTTTTGTGCTTTTGCAACTTTTGCCTGGTTGTACTTTGCTTCAGCAATGACATCTTCTGCATCTTCTTTTACGGATTCTGCAAATGCTGCTGCATCATTTTTAAGCTGCATACCTTTACCAACTACAGCTGCGCAAGCTTTGCGGAAAGCAGGAGTACGGACTACTGCTACTACAGCTGCACCTGCTACAACACCAAGACCAAAAGCACACCATTTGTTAATTGTCATGAAATACCTCCAAATCTTACTGACTAAATAATATCGTATTGGAGAAAAAAAGTATAGATAAAAAGTTAGATATATGTAATAAAAATAATAAGGGTATAATAGATTTTTTGATGCCCTAATATGATTGGTGATTAGCGTTAGAAACGTTGGGGTAAAAGCCCCAACGTTTCTTGTTTTTACACTTTTTAATCGGCTACTTCGGCAACGGTTCCGCCAGACATCTTTTTTTCAAGACTGTTCATCAAGAGCGGACTTAAAATTCCGAAGATACAAAGAGCAATCAAAATCCAACAAACTGGAGAAGAGAAGAAAATTGCAGGATTGCCATTAGAAAGCAACAATGAACGGCGAAGACCTTTTTCGCCCAATGGTCCAAGAATCAATGCAAGAACGATTGCGGCATTGTTAAGCTCAAACTTTCTTACAAGGTATCCAAGAACACCAAAAATCATCATTATGACAACATCGGCAAAAATCTTGCGGATTGCAAATGAACCTACGATACACAAAACGATGATACAAGGAATTAAAATGGCATCAGAAAGTTTTGCAATTCTTGCAAATCCTTTACAGCCCAAAAGACCAATTATAAGCATAAAGAACTGAACAAATACAAAACCAGCAAAGAATGTGTATGTCATTGGTGCATATTTTGTAAACAAGTCAGCTCCTGGCTGAAGTCCCTGAATGATAAGACCACCCATAAGAATTGCGGTTACAGATTCACCTGGGATACCAAGCGTAAGCATTGGAATAAGGGAACCGCCTGTTACGGCATTGTTTGCAGCTTCAGAAGCGGCAATACCTTCAATTGAACCGTTACCAAATTCTTCAGGATGTTTTGAAAGCTGTTTGTTTGTATTGTAGCTCATAAAACAGGCAATTGAAGCTCCGGCTCCTGGTAGGATACCGATGATGTTTCCGATAATCCAACCACGGAAAATTGTCGGCATGATACGTTTAACCTCTTTTCCGGTAAGAACCATCTTATCTTTTACTTTTGCAGCTTCCTGACGTTTTACAATTGCCTTTTCTGCAAGGATAAAAGCCTGAGACATGGAGAAAAGTCCAATCAGTGCACAGGTAACGTTAATTCCTTCGTAAAGGGAATCCTGACCGAACATAAATCGTGGAACACCGTTCATTGGATCCATACCGATTGTAGAAATTAAAAGACCAAGTGCACCAGACATAAGACCTTTCAACATACTCTTTGTTGAAACGCCTGCAATGATGGTAAGACCAAAAATTGAAAGCCAGAAATATTCAGGCTGTTTGAACTGCATTGCAAGTTGAGCCAAAATCGGAGCAAAAAAGTAAAGAGAAATACAACTTAATAGACCACCGCAGAAAGATGCAAAACATGAAGTTGCTAACGCCTTACCTGGTTTTCCTTGTTTTGTAAGCTCATAGCCGTCAATTGCAGTTGCTGCCGATGCTGGAGTTCCTGGCGTATGGATAAGAATAGCGGAAATTGAACCTCCAAAAATTGCACCGCAGTAAATACCGCCTAATACAATAAGGCCTGTTGATGCATCCATAGAAAAGGTCATCGGCAAAAGCAAGGCAACGCCCATCGCAGCCGAAAGACCTGGCAGACAGCCAATTACAATACCTAAAGCGGTACTTAATATCATTGCCAGAAGATTTATAGGAGATAAAGCATTTACAAAGCCTGCTCCCATTAAACTAAGAGTCTGCAACATGTATCTATCCTCCTAAAACAAAAGATCTGGAATTAAACCAGAAATAAGTGTTACTCTCAAAACCACGTTGAATGTAACGAAAACTAAAAGTAATATGGCAGCTGTCGTGATGGCAATGGTAACAGGTTTAATTTTCAGGAATGCAAGTACGGCTACCATGAAAATTGCGGTTGCTGGATAAAATCCAATTAAGAAAAGAAGAACAAGATAACCAAAAGTCATTCCCAATGCAGGAAAAAACTGTTTTGGAAGGAAGCCTTTAAATAATTCTGTAAAACCATTTGTAATGCCTTCCTTTTTTGCTGCCAGCAAAATTTTTATGAGATATAAAGTTGAAAGGCATGCAAGAATAATAATCATAAATTTAGGATAAATCTGTGCATCCTCGGGAAGATTCTGATTCATCAGTGCAAACCAGATGCAGATTGCATACATGAATGCAACTACCCCAACATCAGTTTTTTTCATATTTACTCCAAGCCATTAAATACGTCGAGTCAAGGCACGCTAGCGCTTAAAGCCTTGACATCTCCGTTTTTCAGGTTGATAACAATTATCAACCTGAAATGTTAAAGACCCGGCGATGATACCGGGTCTGTGACAATTAACTGAGATTATTTAAAAATTTCTGGAAGAGTATTCTTACAGAAATCATACTGTTGGTTGATAAGCTTTCCAGTTTCTTCTGGATCGCGGTAGTTTGTTGTCATGTGAGCTTTTTCTGCAGCTGCGATGTATTCAGAATCTTCCATTGTTTCTTTAAATACTTTTGCATAGTATTCGATTGCTTCTTTTGGAGTGCCAGCAGGAGCTACGATACAACGAGCAGAACCGTACCATTCTGGATAGTATCCAAGCTCGCCAAGAGTTGGAACATCTGGATATTCAGGAATTCTTTCTTTATCAAAAGTACCAAGAACTCTTAATTCAGAAGCAAAAGAAGTAAAGTCTGCTACTTTTGCAACAGAGAAGTCAACTTCGCCCTGACGAAGAGAAAGCAGCTGGTCAGCTGTACCACCAAAAGGAATTGGTGAGTATTCAAAACCAGCAGATGTAGCAAGAAGCTGAGCACCAATGTGGTTAGAAGCTTTATTTCCGTTTGTAGAAGCCTTAAGCTTTTTAGGGTTGGCTTTTGCATAGTCTACAAGTTCTTTAAGTGTTTTGAACTGACTTTTTGCAGAAACCAATACAACAGAAGTTTCTACTACGTGGTTAGAAATTGGTACAATTGACTCAACTTTATAAGAACCTAAGTGGTCGATAATGTTTGAGCAGAATGTTGGCAGGTTAATAAAGCCCAAAGTAAGTCCGTCAGGCTTTGCCTTTGAGAGAGCTGTCCAACCGATAGAACCTGAACCACCTTCCTTGTTTTCAATAACGATGGTCTGGCCCATTTTCTTTTCTGCATATGTTGTAAGAACACGTGCTGTATTGTCAGTACCAGAACCAGCTTTGTAAGCAACAATCATAGTTACGGTTCCAGATGGTTTCCATTCACCTGAAGCAGTATTTGCTGCAGAGGTATTATCCTTTACACCATTAGCAAAGGCACACAATGATAATGAAGCTAGAATAGCTACAATAACTTTTTTCATAAAGTCCTCCGACATTTAATAATTTAGGTTTGATTGTAAAGCTAAAATATGCAAGAGTCTAGCTTTTGAAAGTTAAAAAAATAGGTTACTGTATATGCGTTGCCTCAATGCAATAACCTTTTTAGTACAAGAGTGCCGTATTAACTCATCCTGTGTGTTCATTCTAGTTAGAATGAAGTTTGTACTTTAGTACATTTTTATCTAATAGAAAATACAAGGAATACTATATAGATGGACAAAGACAATACCCCAAACAATGCACAGATTAATGCGTATCAGACGGCTCATGGAGAGGTCAATATTTCTTTATACCCGAGCAATTTGAACCATATCTTCCGCTAAAGGCTTAGTCAAAAGTATCAGACAACAAAATCACTATTCCGCATTGTATGACGCTTTTTCTTTAGTTTTTGGACAGATAGGCAGCACGTGAGCTCATTTTTCAGCTGAAAAAGACAGCTTCTTTATCCGTGAGGCGTATACCCAGACAAGCTGGATAGCCATAGTGCACCAAATCAATGGCTCACACAGTATTATACCAAAAACCCCGAGATGCGGAATTAAAAGTACAGTAAACACTATTTTACCAGAAAGCTCGAGAATGCTAGAAAGCAAAGGTAAAATTTTAGCACCGAGTCCCTGCAATGCGTTTCTCCATACAAGCAGTGGCCCCAAAGCAAGATAAAAAGGAAAAGCAAACTGTACGTATCTGGTGCCATAGTCTAACACCTGTGGGTTTTTAGAACCTGAGACAAATTCAAAAACGTACCGGATAAAAAATGGTGAGAGCAGTGTAAGGATAATACCGTAGCAGACTGTCATCACAGCTGCAATAGTGACGCCTTTTTTAATACGGGCAATATTTTTTGCTCCATAGTTTTGAGAAACAAAAGTAGCAATAGTCATTCCCATACTGGAAAGTACAACAGTAGTAAGTGAAAAAATCTTTCGAGCGGCGATGTGACCGGCGATAATATAGGTGCCAAAGGAATTGATGGCTGACTGCAGAATCAATGTACCGGAACCTACAATCGAAAGCATCAGTGCCATTGAAAGCCCCTGGCCTATAAGGTCTTTGTACAGTTTGCCTGAACCTCGCAGACGAAAACTTGTAGCAGACGGAATAAGGATTTTTACTCCTTTTATAATATAGAGCACACATAAAGCTACTGATATACCTTGTGCAATCACGGTGGCTACAGCGGTTCCTGCAACTCCCATATGACATCGTGTGATAAGGACAATATCCAGCGCTACGTTTAATAGAGATGAAAGTATCAGGAAGATAAGCGGCATAAAAGAATTACCAACAGCACGGAGCATACCGGCACACAGATTATATGCAAATAATACGCCACAAAAAATGCTGATTATCGAAATGTACGACAATGATTCTTGTAAAATAGGGGCTGGAGTTTTTAATGCCACTAAAAGGGGACGTAAAAAAAGGCTGCAAGAAAGGGTGAGCAAAAGCGACACTGTGGTAACGAGTAAAATAGCAGCTGCAACTGCACGTTTTAAATACTCCCTGTCATTAGAACCGAATATACGGGCTATGACTATGCTGCAACCTGTGCCAAATCCGTTGCCGAGATTCATGATAAGTTCAAAAATTGCGGTACATGCACCAATGGCTGCAAGAGAGTTTTCATGTAAAAAATATCCGACAATGATTGTGTCTGTAGTGTTATACAACTGCTGAAAGAGTTGTGATGTAACAATCGGAATCATGAAAAATAAAATTGATTTAACAATGCACCCGTTCAATAGATCGGGATCGATAAAGCGTTTAAAATTCATAGGTACTGGTTGAGTGCTCCCACATGACAGTGCTTAATACACTCACCGCAACGGATACACTCATGGTCATTTACGTGTAACGTATCCATCTTGCAGTGCTGTACACAGCTATTGCAGTGGGTGCATTTTTTTTCATCTAGTTTGATGCCGAATAAGGCAGTCTTATTAAAAAAGGAGTAGATTGCTCCGAGCGGACAAAAAAATCTACAAAAAGGTCTATATATACCTATCGAAGCTAGTACGAGTAGTAACGCGATGCCAAGCTTCCATTTAAATAAAAATCCTGCGGCAGAGCGGAGTGTTTCGTTGCTGAGTAGGAGAGGCACGCCTGCTTCTAAGGTACCTGCGGGGCAAAAGAGTGAGCAAAACAAGGGACTGCCGATACCATCTTTAAAAAACAGGAGTAGGGGGAGTGTAATGCAAAAGACCACGAGGAGTACATATTTGATATAAGTGAGCGGACGGGTAATAGCAAAGGTTTTCTTTGTTTTTTTGAGTTTAGGGGAGGGGATATAATGGAGCAACTCCTGTACTAATCCCACTGGACAGAGAAAAGCACAGACCATACGTCCCAATAAGGTACCTGTAAGAAGTAAAAAGCCTGTAACAAAAAAAGGAAAACGGCCATTTGCTATCGTATTTTGTAATGCTCCAAGCGGGCAGGATGCAATTGCTCCTGGACAGGAATAACAGTTTAATCCTGGTACGCAGACTTGCTTAAGTTGAGATCGTGAGATTGTGCCTATACCCCATCGTTTGATATCTGCATTGTAGATGAGCATTGCTAAAAATTGGATACATTTTCTGCGTAGTGTTTGCGTTTTTATTTTATCCAAGGCCGATGCACTCCATGCAGACAAATACTGCCTTTTGAAAAAGCAACATGGTATCTCCGCTGGCAATACCGATGACGAGCAGTATGATAGCGGCTACTAAAAAGATGCTGCGTTTAATTGTCATAGGCACTGATAAACTGGGTAAGCTTACCTTCTGACATTGCACCGACCTGTATGGCTTCGATTTTACCATCTGGAGAAATTAACACTGAGGTTGGTATACCGGTGATGCCGTAATTGAGACCGATGGTATCAAGAGTATCGAGACCTCCATCAAAGCTGTATCCATTTTTCTTCATGAATGTTGTGCGATTTTTTTCGGAGTCGGAAACACAGACGGCAACAAAGGCAAGCTTGCTGTTATTATTTTCAGTAAGGCGTTTTGCCAGTTTATCCATATGTGGAAGCTCTACTCTGCAAGGCGGACACCATGTCGCCCAAAAATGGAGTAGTACAGCTTTGCCTTTATAATCAGCAAGTGTTACCGTTTTGCCAGAGTCAAGTTTTATGGTAAAAGTAGGAGCGGCATCTCCTACTTTTGGTAGTGCTTTTTGTGCTGAAAGTGTTGCTGTACATACGGTGATGCATAATACAGAAAGCAGTATATGTTTTAGTATATGATGTCTCATGATAGGCTCCTTACTGAGTAAATAGATTTTGTTTACTGGAAGTATAACAGGAGCTATCATTTTTGCAAGTGATAAAATCACATTTGTCTGGCAGATTATCTTTGTCCGTAATAAGCATCTTTTCCATGCTTACGTTGGTAATGCTTGTCTATTACATAATCAGTCAGATATTCATAGTTAGGATTTATAAGCACCGTCATAAACGCCATTTTTGCAATTTCTTCAAGGATTCGTGCATGATAAACGGAATCCATTGCATCTTTACCCCAGGCAAAAGGTCCATGACCGGCAACCAGGCACATAGGATTTTCATGTGGAACAAGTGGTTTTGCGGGCTTTCCATCAACATCAATTGCACCAACGTTTTGAGGATTAAGAAATGTTTCCGCAATAATGACACCTGTTTCTCTTTCGTAAGCAGTTTTTACGGCCTGTTCAGAAAGTACTGGCGTACAGGGAATTGCATGTGCCGAATAATCAGCGTGGGTAGTTCCCAGAATCGGAATACATTTTCCAGCCTGTGCCCATGCAACCGCACAAGGGGAATGAGTGTGTGTGATTCCGCCAATATCATCAAATCTATTGTAAAGCTCAACGTGGGTAGGAGTGTCTGAGGAAGGATTCATTGTTCCTTCTACTTTTTTTCCTTCAAAATCAACAATTACCATATCGTCAATTTTTAATTCATCATAAGGAACCCCTGAAGGTTTTATTGCAAAAACTCCTCGGCTTCTGTCCACTGCAGAAACATTGCCCCAAGTATAAATCGCAAGGTTCTGCTTTGGAATTTCCATATTTGCTAAAAATGCCTGTTCTTTTATTTCTTGATAAACTGATTTCATAGGTACTCCAATTTACTTATACATTTTTCAAAATATCGTTTTACATTCTTTTATCTAAAGGGTAGGTAATACTACTGTACACTTTATCTAAAAACTATTTAAGATGTTACGGGCGAGGGTCACTGCAGTTTGTAATTCAACTTCCCATTTTTTATCTGTACACCACAGCTCTGTAACAAAACGTCTGACGCCAATATCCCAGGCCTTTTTTAAGTCCTCCTTAAATTTAACATGACCAGTGCCAAAAGGAATTTCGCGATATTTTCCTGGTGCAGTTTCTTTAATATGAATTCCGACCAAATCGGAACGTCCTGTCTCTAAATCATCTATTACTTGTTTTTTATAAATAAGAGATGAGTTTGTTATATTTCCTAAATCAGGATAAATTTTTAGATACGGAGAATTAACTAAATCAACATATTTTTTAGCTTTTGCAACCGTATCCATAAAAGGAGTTTCCATAGTTTCAAATGCAAGTAAAATGCCGTATTTGCTTGCCATTTCAACACATTTTTTTAGGTTTAGCAAAAAACGCTCTTTAGTTGCTGTGTTTGACTCTTCGTAATACACATCGTACCCTGCAAGCATGATAATGCGAATCCCTAAATCATTTGCCAGCTCAATCGCTTTTTCCATAATTTCCAGGCTTCGCTTTTCTACTTCTGGCAAAGCTGAACCTAATGGAAATTTTCTGTGTCCGCTCAAGCACATCGAACGAATAGGGACTCCTGTAACAATCATTGTGTTTACAAGTTTCATTCGCTCAGCCTGTGACATATCAAGCCGAGAAAGTTTTTCTTCAGTTTCGTCTATGCTTATTTCTACAAAGTCATAACCGAATTTTTTAGCTGTTAAGAGTTTATCTGTCCAACTAAGACTTGAAGGAACGGCTTTTTCATACATGCCCAAAACGTATTTACTCATTTGCATCACCTGTATGTAATTCAGCAATTTTTTTCTTTATCCGTAAAATATTTACACTGCTCATGCTGAATTCCCTTAATCCGCATGCAAGCAATTGTTGTGTAAAGTCGGTATTTCCTGCCATTTCGCCACAAACATCAACACTTATCCCCGCTTCGTTTGCACACGTAATTACATAAGAAATTAAATGTAAAACTGCTGGGTGGGCTTCATTGTATAATTCAGAAACAGTTTCGTTTCCTCGGTCAACTGCTAAAGTGTACTGTGTTAGGTCGTTTGTCCCGATACTGAAAAATGCTGCTTCCTTAGAAAGTTCTTTAGCCATGACAGCGGCAGCTGGTGTCTCTATCATAATTCCAACAGGAATATTTTCGGCAACAGGAATATTTTTTTCCTTGCACTCAGCAATTATTTGTGCAATCAGCTTCTTTGTTTCTTGAATTTCCTGTGCTGAAATTATCATTGGTAACATAATTTTTGCGTTACCATAAACCGCTGCTCGTAGCAAAGCCCTCAGATGCATTTTAAATATTTCAGGATTGCGTAAACAGTAACGAATAGCACGTAAACCTAAAAATGGGTTTTCTTCTTTTGGAATGTTTAGCGCAGAAATATTTTTGTCACCACCAGCATCCAAAGTCCTAAATATGACAGGCTTTTTATCCATTTGCTCTAAAACAGTTTTGAAAGCAGTAAATTGATCTTCTTCTGAAGGTAAAACTAGTCCACCGTTTTGCATAAAAAGAAACTCTGTTCTAAACAAGCCGATTCCGTCGGCATTATTTTCAAGAACAGCGGGCATATCATCTGGGCTTCCAATATTTGCATACAGCTTTATTTCTATGCCATCTTTTGTAAGCGCTTTTTTGTTTAAATATGCGCGTTCTGCTTCTCTCTCTCTTTTTGCTTTTTCAAGTTTATTTGTATATTCTTCTATTTTTTCAGCAGAAATGTTTAGAGACTATTTACACAAAGTATCATTTTCTGATATTATAAGCGCACTTTTCTCTAGATTGCCTAATCTTATTAAGAGCGGATATCCGTACCTTTCTATGCTCATGTGCAAGGTCTTTGCACAGTTTTAATGCAATCATTTTTACATTCTGGAGTTTCGTATGCCAAAATCTTTTGGACAGGAAATTCTTTTTACTTTTTTGATGGTATTTGTGATGGTTTATGCAATGATTTGTTACAACATTGCTCTTGCTACAGGTGGACTTTCTAATATGGTTTTTCTTATGGCTTTTCATGAACTGCCTATTATGGCTCCTGTAGCTTTTGTTCTTGATTTTTTTATTGTTGGTCCGATTGCCAAAAAAATTACTTTTTCCAACTTTGATGTAAAAGCAACAAATCCTGTGTTTGTTATTCTTTCGATTTCAATTTGTTCTGTATGGCTAATGTGTCCGCTTATGAGTTTTGTCGCTACCATTCTGTTTAAGGGTGGCTTGCAGAAGGAAATGATTTCTATCTGGTTGCAGACTACTGCTTTTAATTATCCGATGGCTACATTTTGGCAGCTATTGATTGCAGGACCTCTTGTACGTGCTGTTTTTGGATTGATTTTTAAGAAATAGAGGGCTGGTGGGGGCTTGAATTTCTGTAACCCAGTATGCGGAGTTGTGCGTTACAAAAAGGTAGCCACCCACGAGTTGACTGTGCTCTCTGTTTTTTGGAGGATGATTCAGAATCACGCTTTAAGGCAGTCTTTTATCCATTTGATTACATTTTCAGTGGATGTTCCAGACCGTTCTGCTTCGGTGTGATACAGTCCCCAGACTTCTGTAAAATCAACTGATTTAACTTCGCTTCCATAGTTTTGGAGTGCAAGTGCATAATCTAGTTCCGTGCTTATGGCTGTATCCCCCTGGAAGATTCCCGCATGGATTCTCCAGAATTGTGCGACTTTTGCAGTCTTGTAGCCTGAATAAGCTGGACTTAGATAGTACATTGGGTTGTACATATTGCTTCGTGCTTCCATAGAAGTTCCCAGTGAATCTTTTTTTGCAAGATCTTCTTTGTAGTCTGTTGCAATCGATGGATTTATCGTTTCAAGAACGTTTGCCATAATTGAATCAAAATGTGCGCCATTTCCGTCTCCAAAACCAAAGAGAGTGTTTTCTGGCTGGCTTCTGCTCATATCATCAAAAGCTCCAACATTTTTTTGAAGCTGCTTCACATTACGCATGAACGCTTCTACGCTTGTGATTTTTGCTGTATGAGATTTTTCATCATACAAAACCCATTCTTCATTTGCATTTAATGCGCTGATATATTCCTTTGCAGAATTGTAAGTTTTGCTCAAATCCACGTTGCCGCTCTTTGGTGCTGAATTTCTGCTCACTCCGTCCAAATCTTCTGCAGAAACCTGTGGTCTTGCCATTCCGGCAGGTCCTCTCGGTTTCCAGTCTGGCGGAAGCATCATATTTTGGCCAAGAGCTTCCTTCTGTTTGCTTGCATTGTATGGAAACTTTGTATCAGAAAGAAAGTTGTTGAGAGAAGTTTCGATTACACTCTTTAGATAGTTGTAATAACTTCCTGCATAGTAAAGACCGTCTTCTGATTGCTCCAAAGTAAGAAGGTTTCCGTTTTCATCTTTTAGGCCGAGTGAATTTATGTAAAGTGCAAATTCTTTTGAAAGCCCTTCAGAAATCGTCTTGTTTTCTTTGCTGAGATTTGTGCGGGCAAGACCCAGTTCCCATTCGTATGCGGCATCTGCCACGTTCAGGTTTGTAATCGGACACCAATCCATGCTGCCGAGAATTGCGTCGCTTTCGGTCATTACAGCCCCGATTTCCTGCAAATAAGGCTCGTATTCAGGAGCGTCTCCTGTTGCACCCATGAGCGCACTCTGAGCTCCGCCACCTGACATTCCATAAGTAAAGTAATTTTGTGTGTTTCCAGGAAGATTTTCTTTGTTGTAGCGGACATATCGGATTGCGGCCTTAAAATCCGTTACCCCGGCAGGAAGGCCGGAATCACGGCCTCTTGCACCTGCGTAAACGAATATAAAACCTTCATCAGTGTATTGCTTTACATCGTGAGTGTAGCTTACTGGAGCTTCAAGAGCGGCATAACCGGGAGTCTGAATCGGCATTACAAAAGGTGCATTCTTGGAAGAAAAGCCCTGTACGGTATTTTTACTATTGATTTTTACAGTAAAAGTTCCGTCACCGTTATCGATTCCGTCAAAATATGCGCCTGGCACAAACAACCCGAGGGTTTCATATTTCGTGTCAGCAGGATTTGCTGCATATGCAAGTCCCAGCTGATAATAAACATTGTCATCGGCATTGTAGAGCCATTTTGACATATTGATTTTTGGAAGCGTGTTTTCAGAATTTGTGTTTTTTTGAGAAGAAGCACAGCTTGTAAAAGTTGACACAATGCCAAACGAAAGTGCAAGTGCCACAGCCGAACTTGTTTTTTTGATAAAAGAATGTAAGTTCATATTGTTACCTCGCTAAAAATGATTTTCATTGCAATGTTCATAATGAGAGTATATTCAGCTGAAAAAAATAAGTACAATGCAAATTTTTAACCGGAGTATAACTTTTTTGCATACTGTGCTATAATAGAAATACATGATTGTTCAATGGAAAGTTTATGTTTGAATTACACCAGATAAAACAACTTATTACCGTTGCTGAGTGTGGAACGATTTCAAAAGCCGCTGAAAAACTTAATATAACGCAGCCCGCTTTGAGCCGTTCTTTGCAAAATCTTGAGTATGAACTTAACACTCCGCTTTTTGCCCGATCAAAAAATAAAGTTTCCCTTACCGAAACTGGAATCCATGCTGTCGAATTGTCAAAAGAGCTTCTGAGCCAAGCTGAACTTATGCTAGAAAAAATCCAGCAGTTTTATAAAATTCACACAAAAATGATTATTGCTTCTTGTGCACCTTGTGACATCCTTTTTCAGCTGCGCGATTTGGTTTGTGAATGTTTTTCAGGTATTGAATGTGAAACAATTGTTGATGATGAAAATGAAATTTTGACAAAACTTTCGCAAGGAATTTATCACATGGCGCTTTTTTCAGAATCAAAAAAAAACAAGGATATCATCCAGATTCCTGTAATGAGCGAAAAATTGCTCGCTATGATTCCTGAAAAACATTTTTTGGCGTCAAAAAAAAATGGGCTTTTTTTTAGTGACATAAACGGGGAGGCGGTTATCCCCTTTCCGTTAAAGGGACATTGGAACGACCTGCTTGCGCAAAAGCTTCCCGACTCACAGCTTTTGTATCAGTCAAACGTTGAATCTTTTGATAAAGTTGTTCATGCCTCGAATTTGATAAGTTTTGAGTCTGATCTTCTTACAATTGATATTGCAAATCATGTTCGGATTCCGATTTTAGACCCTGAGGCGCAAATTACTTACCATTTTGCAATTCTAAAATCCAACAAAGAGCAATTTTCAAAGGTAATGCGAAAAATAAAAGAAAAGAAGGGTGCCCAAAAAGTCTGAAAATCGTATGCAATACACTTCTTGGGCATCCATTTATTTTTCTTTAGTTTAATTTCTTGTAGCCGTAAACAGCTGTATCGCCAAGCTCTTCTTCAATACGGATAAGCTGGTTGTATTTAGCCATACGGTCTGTGCGGCTCATTGAGCCAGTTTTAATCTGGCCTGAGTTTGTAGCAACTGCAATATCTGCAATTGTGGTGTCTTCTGTTTCGCCTGAGCGGTGGCTTGTGACAGTTGTGTAACCGTGGCGGTGTGCCATTTCGATAGCTTCAAGAGTCTCTGTAAGGGAGCCAATCTGATTTACTTTGATGAGGATTGAATTTGCAGCTCCTAGTTTGATTCCTTTTTCAAGAAACTTAACATTTGTTACAAAAAGGTCGTCGCCAACAAGCTGGCATCTTCCACCGATTCGCTCCGTAAGTTTTTTCCAACCTTCCCAGTCGTTTTCATCAAGACCGTCTTCAATTGAATCGATAGGATATTTTGTAATCAGTTCTTCGAGGTAAGCAATCTGTTCATCATCCGAAAGTTCTTTCCCGTTAGGATCTTTTGGAGTTCCGTTTGAAAGCTGCTTGTAGTTGTAGAAGAACTTACCGCCTTTTTCTACGCTGAACTCAGAGGCTGCGCAGTCCATTGCAATTTTTACGTCTTCGCCTGGTTTGTAACCTGCGTCTTTAATTGCCTGGACGATTGAATCAAGCGCATCGTTAATGCCGTCGAATTTTGGAGCGAATCCGCCTTCATCCCCAACGGCAGTTGAAAGTCCGCGACCTTTGAGCAATTTTGCAAGAGCGTGGAAAACTTCTGCTCCCATGCGGATTGCTTCTTTTTCTGATTTTGCACCAACAGGGCGAATCATAAATTCCTGGAACGCAATCGGGGCGTCTGAGTGAGCACCGCCGTTAATGATGTTCATCATTGGAACAGGAAGAACATGTGCGTTTGCACCGCCGATGTAGCGGTAGAGAGGAATGTTAAGGGCTTTTGCCGCAGCCTGCGCTGTTGCAAGTGAAACTCCAAGAATTGCGTTTGCGCCGAGTTTTGATTTTGTCGGAGTACCGTCGAGGGCAAGCATCTTCATGTCGATTGCGCGCTGTTCAAAAACGTTCTCGCCTTTGAGGGCAGGGGCAATAATCTTATTTACATTTTCAACAGCTTTAAGAACGCCTTTTCCGCCATAGCGGGCTTTATCTCCATCGCGGAGTTCCAGAGCTTCATTTTCGCCTGTACTTGCTCCGCTTGGAACAGCTGCACGACCAAATACACCGTTTTCAAGAATTACGTCTACTTCAACAGTAGGATTTCCGCGGGAATCAATAATTTCACGACCGATAACAGTACTGATAGCAATTTTGTTTAACATAGTAACCTCAAGAAGATATGCAAGTATGCTGCTTCTCATATATACACTGCAGAAGTAATAAGAAGGCAGCATACTTGCAAAAATATCAATGTGGCTGGCATTGAGTTAGTAAGTGCTAACATCAATACTATATCAGATTCTGTTTGAGTTAACAATAGCTAACGATAGTGTTAAACAAAAATCTTCGTGTTACTCGCTCATAATGGCGTCTCTGATTACATTTAACTGGATTGCCTGATCATATAAAAATACGTAGAACAATGGTCCCATATCAAAATGGTTAACGAGATGTCGTGAAGGTAAAATAGCACATGTTGGAGCTAAAAATGGCGGACACTGGGTTTTGATAAACTAGGAACTGGCAATCAGAAAGAAATCGAAGTTATACGTTACTACTTTTGATTTTTACTACATAAATCAGACCGCGACATTACATAAAACTGCTTGTTTCATTGCGATTGTCATGTGCAAAAACGTATTTTTTTGAAAGTCAGAATAACGTTTTACGACAGTCAAAATGATTGTCTACGTCGATCAGAATGATTGTCTACGTCGATCAGAATGATTTCCTACGTCGGTCAGAATGATTTCCTACGTCGGTCAGAATGATTCTCTACGTCGGTCAGAATGATTAGAGCTGTACATTTACCCTATTATGAATCTGTCAAAAATAAAATTTATATTCTCATTTGCTGTTTTGCGACTGACTAGCTGTGCTATTTTCTACTTTCCCTCTCATCCCACTTTTCGTATTGCATTAAAGGTTTAAGATAAGCCTCATTAGGAATCATATTTTTGGCGCAGTTTTTGCTACGCAAAAAACCGGGCTTTCCGCAGTTTCGCTGGCGCTGCATTCCTGCGATTCGTACTGTTCTGCCGTCGATTTCTACGTCTATGTATGTGTTGGTTCCGGTGATTTTCATATATTAGTCCTTTTCGCTGTCCCAGACTTCTTTGAATAGAAAACCTTTTATGTTATTGTCAATAACAAATTTCTTAAATTCATCTGTTACATAATAATCTCGTATTACAAAACCTGTGGATAATTTAATTTGAAATATAGATGGATATTTTTGATTTAGAAATACAGGTCTTTTAACACCAACAATAATATCTTGAATAATTTCAAATTCTGTTTTATTTATATCT